>DATGJE010000063.1:0-7189 GCA_035295305.1 Candidatus Acidiferrales bacterium
GCCATGCAGCCTGGAGTCTACGTCAACTTCATGAGTGGCGACGAAGAAGATCGTACAAAGGAGGCTTACAGCGAGCGCTGGGATCGCCTCGTGTCAGTGAAAAGCCACTACGATCCGAGTAACTTCTTTCGATTGAACCAAAACATTCCGCCTCAGTCGGCGGAGCGGATTTCGCTAAAATGATGCGCTGGAGAGTTGCTTGCAAGCGCGTGGTTGAACCTCCTTGTAATAGTGCAAACGTTGCATGAACCTTCATTTGTCCACCTCGGAGAAATTCCCTTGACAGGTCTGCGCTCGTAATATAAACGCGAAGGCACTAATCCGGGCCTGCAGGAAACTTAGCATTTGCTGGAGGATGCCAATGAGGATGTCGAGATGGTACGGGTTGTTGGGCATGATCGTCTTATTGGTTCTTGTCCAGGGGGTTCCTACGTGGGCGCAAATCACGACCGCCACGCTGCTGGGACAAGTTCTCGACCCGAGCGGCGGCTCGATTCCCAACGCCAAAGTGACAGCGACCAACAAGGCTACTGGTGTCACCAGGACCGCCTTGACGAACACCTCCGGCGAATATGATCTGACTACGATCCCTGTTGGCGATTACACGGTCACAGTGGAAATTGCGGGATTCCAGACGCAAGCGAAGGACATCACCCTGCAGGTGGGGGAAACGGCCTCGCTCAATTTCAACCTGGCAGTAGGCGAAGCCACGGAAAAAGTGGTCGTCCAAGCGACGTCGGAGGTTACTGAACCCACGCGCACGCAAGTGAGCACCGTAATCACGCAGCAGCAAATTCAAAACCTGCCTGTGAACGGCCGTGAGTTCATTGACTTTGCGCTATTGTCACCCGGCGTACAGATTGGCGACACCACGTCGGGCAGCACGGACGTGATTGTCGAGCCCGTGACAAAACTGTCCTTCGCAGGTCAGAACATCCACTTCAATTTCATCGCGGTCGACGGAGCCGACGACATTTCGACGGCCTCCGGAATTCAACGCGGGACGCCACCGCAGGACTCCGTGCGCGAATTTCGCGTGATCAATACGGACTACAGCACGGAGTTTGGCCGGGCGACGGCCGGCATTGTGAACATCATCACGCGCGGCGGAACGAATCAATTGCACGGTTCGGTTTATGAATACTTTCGAAACAGCGCGATGGATGCGAAGAGTATTCTCTCGGCGCCAGGCTTCAACGTGCTCAGGCAAAACCAATTTGGAGTGTCGCTGGGCGGCCCCGTCAGGAAGGATAAGACATTTTTCTTTGCCAATTATGAAGCGCAGCGGCGCGCGGAATCGCCGATTTACAACTCTGCCGTACTCAACAACATTGCCGCGATCAACAACGTAAAAACAACTGTGTTCGGCTTGCCCGCCGAGAACCTGCAGGTGTTGCGCACCGGGAATACCGACAATGGATTTGCCCGGCTGGACGAAAACCTCAGCAGCCGGAATTATCTTTATGTGCGCTATTTTATCAATGATGATCGCTTGACCAATCAATCGCCGCTCAACAACGGCTTCGATCTGCCGTCTGCGTTCAAGAACAATTTCATTCGGGACCAATCGCTGGCTGGTGGCCTGACGACGACTTTATCTCCTTCGTGGAGCAACGATTTGCATGTGCAATTCGCTCGGCGCTCGTTTGATTTTCCCGTTGTCTCGACGCAGCCCCATCTGGAGGTTGCCAACACTTTTGCCGTGGGCGTAAACCGCGGCAATCCTGATTTCTATCGTGAGCAGCGCTTCGAGATTGTGGACGATGTAACGCACAGCATGGGCAACCACACGATTAGCTTCGGCGGGAACTTCGACCGCGTAAGCACGGACGAGTCATTCCCGCTCTTCTATCCCTTCGAGGCGGACTTCGCAACTCTGGGCGATTTCCTCGGGAATAACGGTGCGGTGGCCGGCTGCAAGTCTCAGTGTCCTGATCCGTTCGTGATTTTCTTCGAGCGTTTTAATCAAGCCAGCAATTTCACCGAGCCAAGCTTGGCCGGCGGTACGGCAATATATCAAGGAGGCGCGATTTCCCAATCCGTCCGCAATCAGGCCCGCGGCACTCTCGATCATACTTACGATGGGCTCTACGCGCAGGATAAGTGGCGCGCAACGGACAAGCTGACTCTGAATGGCGGTCTGCGCTGGGAATTTGAGACATGGCCTTCGAATGCGCTCAACACGCAGTGGAAGGATTTTGATCCACGGCTCGGTTTGGCCTACGATATCGGAACTTCGCACAATCTTATTTTCCGCGCCGGCTTCGGCCTGTTCCACGGAACCCTCCCTTCGCCTCTCTTGATGTGCCAGGAGCCCTCCTGCGGCGGAGTGTTGGGAAAATTCACAGGGCGCCCCTTCGAAGATGGACTGAATGCGACAACTCGCTTGTTCTCATACGCTGGGTTTGGGCCTGCGTTCACGGCGGCCGCCCTGAATGGACTGCTGCAAAACGCCACGTACCCCGACGCAACTCCTTCGCCACTGTGCGGCGGAGCAACGCTGAACAATTGCGGCTTCCAGCAGGACGCAACAATCGTACGTTTTCAGCAAAATAGCCAAACCCCTTACGGCATCCAGGCGAGCGCTTCGCTTGAATTTCAGCCCGTCAAGGGCACGTTGCTTAGCATTTCAGGAATCCAGCTGCGCGGCGTGCACCTCGGCAGTTTCTTTGACGTAAATCAGCCCGACCCAACAGGTCAAGTACAGGTGCATAGCTCCGGCGGGGCGGTCGGTTGCAAGAATGTTTTCTTCTCGAATTTTCCAGCGGGGAATCCCTGCATTCCATATCCAGGAATACCCGGGCAGACATTATTCCCGGGGTTTCGCAATCCGACCTGGAGCGTTTACTTTGAAGCCGCCTCGCGGTGGGATTCGCAATATGACGGGCTTCTGATTAATCTGCAGAAACAGCTTGTTCGAAATATTTCTTACGGGGTCAGCTACACGTACTCGCATTCGATTGACGACGGACCAAATCCGAGCTTCGTCTTGATTCCGCAGGATAGCGGAAATCTGCGCGGCGAGCGCGCGAATTCGGCCGATGACGTCCGGAATCGCTTTGTCGGAAATGCCAGCTTTGTAAGTCCGAAGAGCTGGAATATCGCGGCGCGCGACTTCACGTTCAGCACTATCGTCACGATGCAGTCTCCGCAGTTTTTTACGAAGTACGCTGGCTCGGATGTCAACGGCGACGTCTTCGGCAATAACGACCGCGTGGGACTCGAGCCGCGCAATACCTTCCGGGGCGACACACTGCAAACGGTGGACATCCGGCTCGAGCGCAGTTTTCCCATTCGAGAAACGATGAAACTAGACGTCCTGGGTGAAATTTTCAACCTGATGAATACCGTGAACATTCGCTACTTTAATACAACGTATGGTGCATCGGATTTCTGCCCAGCCGATCCTGCGGCGCCCGGTTGTGGTGGTTCGACGCATGCAGGCAGTCTGGAAGGCTCGCCGAACCCGTTGTATGGCACGCCGAGTTCGGTAAACAATCCGCGTCAGGTGCAACTCGCACTACGCCTGACGTTTTAGCCCAGGCACAAGCAGACGAGCTGTTGGCATACGTATCGGGTCCGTTTTACGTCCGGCCGCCCACTGTGGGAGGTGCGCCGAGATCTTTCCAGATTGCTGAGGTTGAGACGCGGACTCGTTTAATGCGGCGCGGGTCCCGATATACGACGTCCCGCGCTGTTTGAGCGTGGGCCAGTTCCCCCTGCATCTCGGGGACAAAAATGACGGGATGCCCGTCCCGCGCGCGGTACACGGGCATGATTATTTTCTGATGTTTTGCGCGGCGCAGAAACGCCGCCGCGAGTTTGCGGATCACAGGGCGCGTCAGAAACACAAGATCGGTGGGGTAAAGCAAGCACGCGCTATCGGGCGGGACCTTTCGCAATCCTGCGAGGAGTGAGCTTAGCTGCCCCGCGCGCCACTTGCGGTTGATGACTATACGTGCGTTGGCGGGCACCGTGGGACGCAATTGCTCCGATTCAAATCCCAGAACCACAATCGGGCGCTCCAGGTCCGCGCAGTTTTCGACGGCGATTTGTAACGGTGTCCTGTCGGAGAGATTGATCAGCGGATTTTGAACATTCGGGCGCGAGGGTTTTCCGGCCGCAAGCAGGATGGGAAAGATTCTCGGCTGTTTCATCGAATGGGCTGCCACGGACTATAAACGAGCGCGGAGAACATTTCTAGGGCGAAGTCCCGACGATTCGTGCTTGAATGCAAGCGAAGTTGGTTTTAGAATCGCTCCTCGCGGTATACAAGTCGTATGCAAGTAAGGCTCGCGTAGAAGGAAAAAGGACACGCTGTGTATTCATCTGCATTTCGCTATCTTCGCGCCAAATCGTTGGAAGAAGCGGCCACAATGCTTTCGGAACTGGGCGACGATGCGAAAGCATTGGCCGGCGGTCAGAGCCTGATTCCCTTAATGAAGCTGCGGCTTTCAAAACCAACTGCATTGGTCGACCTCAATTTCATTCCCGCGATTTCCCGGATCGAAAAGCGCGGCAATGCAATCCTCTTCGGAACGCTCGCGCGCCACGCGCAGATCGAGGATTCGGAAATCGTTGCCCAAATCCCCATTTTGCATGATTGTGCGGCGGGAATTGCGGACGTTCAGGTTCGCAATCGCGGAACAATCGGAGGTTCACTGGCCGAGGCGGATCCGACAGGCGATTGGGGGCCCGTGCTGCTTGCGCTTTCGACAGAAGTGGCGTGCTCTGGACCGAAGACATCGCGAACCATTCCGCTTTCGCAGTTTTTTCTCGACGCGTATACGACCGCGCTTGCGCCTGGAGAGTTGGTGCGCGAAGTTATCGTCAAAGTACCGCCCAAAAATTCCGGCGGCGCGTATTTGGCATTCAAACGCTGCGCGCCTGTATACGCCAGCGCCACGGCGGCAGTCCAATTGACAATGGAAGATAAAGACACCTGCGGCGAAGCTCATATCGTTTTGGGTTGCGTGGGGCTGGTGCCTATCCACGCCACAGGGGCCGAAAGAGAATTGAGCGGGCATAAAATCATTCCCCGAGCAGTCCAGGCGGCGGGCGAAGCCGCGATGGCCGCTGCCGAACCCCAATCCGATATGCGCGGCTCGGCGGAATATAAGCGCGTGTTGATTGGAAGTCTGGTCAAGCGCGCGATTCAGGTCGCCCTGCGGCGCGCGCGCGGAGAACATGTGGAGGCGAGCCACGAATATGTCGGACGTGCCTGAACGAGTTTCCCTGCGCGTGAAGGTCAACGGCGCTCCCCACGCGCTTGAAGTTGAGCCGCGTCTGCTGCTCGTCGATTTGCTGCGCGAAGAGTTGAATCTTACCGGCACGCACATTGGCTGCGACACGAGCTATTGCGGCGCTTGCACGGTGCTCCTGAACGGAGCAACGGTGAAGTCATGCACTGTTTTTGCGATCCAGGCCGATCAGGGAGAGGTGATTACGGTCGAAGGATTGGCTCGCAACGGCGAACTGCACCCGATTCAGAAAGCTTTTTCGGAATGCCACGGCTTGCAGTGCGGGTATTGCACGCCCGGACTTCTTATGTCGACTTACTACCTGCTCTCGCGGAACCCGCATCCGAAGAGAAAAGATGTTCGCAAGGCGATCGCGGGTAATACCTGCCGCTGCACCGGCTACCAGAATGTTCTGAAGGCGATTGAAGCGGCCGCCGAATCCATGGGGAAGGGTCAAGGAAAATGAACGTGGGTTTTGGCGGAGATTTCAGCGTTCGCAAGAGTCCCGAGGAGGTATACGATTTTCTCACGGACGCCGAACGCTTCTGCCCGCTGCTTCCCGATTTTCAGAGCATGCAGAAAGAAGACGACAAGAATTTCACGGTCAACCTGCGCGTCGGAATTTCGCATATACGCAGCAACGCGAAACTGAAAATGACTCTGCTCGAAGCGGTAAGGCCGCGGCACGCCGTCTATCAGGGCAAGGGCGATGCCGCTGGCGGCACCGTAACGCTTACCACGGGATTCGATCTCGAGAAAACCGCGGACGGAACGAAGGTCATCTGGAAGGGCGATTCGCAGATTGTGGGCAGACTGGCGTCGCTTGCGGGCGGTCTGCTTGAGCCGCTCGCAAAGAAAAATGCACAGAAGATGATTGATGCGCTGCAAGCGGCGTTGGCTTGAGCGAGTGCAGGCTAGCGCACAAGAAGAATTCGTAGCGGGCCGGAGGGCCTAGCGTGGTGAAAAAGAAGCGAGTTTCCGCGAAGCCGGCAAAGCGGCGCCAAGCCGCGCGCCTGAGCAAGAACACGGAGAGTGCGTCCGCGAAGTGGGTAGGGCAGCCCGTCAAGCGTCGCGAAGAATCCCGGCTGGTTCAAGGGCAGGGAACTTACGTGGACGACAACAAGATCGAGGGAATGTTGTATGTCTCGCTTGTTCGTTCGCCCTATGCCCATGCCCGGATCGAACGCGTGGACGTCTCCGCGGCGGAAAATACTCCGGGAGTTGTATGCACTCTCACAGGCGCTGAAGTCGCATCTCTTGTGAAGCCCTTTCCGGAGATCGGCCCGGGAGTTGGTCAAAAGATTATCGACCTGCCCATGGGAGTGGAAAAAGTTCGCTTCCAGGGAGAGCCCGTCGCTGCTGTCGTGGCCACTTCGCGCATGGCTGCGGTCGATGCGGCCGAACTGGTGGAAGTTGAGTATCAAAGTCTAGCGCCAGTGATGGACGCCGAAACCGCGATCCGCGATGAGTCCATCCTGCACGAAGCTGCAGGAACGAACCGCAATTTTCACGACCTGTTCGAATATGGCGATGTGGACAAGACATTCGCGCGCGCGGCCCACGTCGTTCACATTGATCGATTGCATTTCCATCGTTTCACCAGTGCTCCGCTGGAAAACAACGCCGTCATCGCCCAATGGAATCCCAAGCAGGAGCGCATTGATTTTTGGACCAACAACTCATTTCCTGCATTCGCCGTGCAGTTCCTTTCGCCCGCGTTGGGCGTGCGCATCGACCAGATGCGCATGCAGAGCCTGGACATCGGCGGCGGTTTTGGAATTAAGATCACGAATTACCCGTACATGGCGATTTGCGCTCTCGCCTCGCGAAAATGCGGCGGCCGGCCAGTCAAGTGGACGGAGACGCGCACCGAGCACATGCTGGCAAGCGCGCACGGCAATGAGCGGACGTTTCTCGATACGCGCGTTGCTTTGGATGAAAAAGGAGTT
>DATGJE010000064.1:0-9186 GCA_035295305.1 Candidatus Acidiferrales bacterium
GCTTCGGGATCACATGCCATCTCGGCGTGTTGCTCGACCGCCCGACTATCGGCTGCGCGAAATCTCTGCTGGTGGGCACGCACGGAAGCTTGCCGCAACGCGCGGGCACGTGGATTCCGTTGCGCGACGGCGAGGAAATTATTGGCGCGGTGCTGCGCACGCGCGATGGCGTAAATCCGATTTATGTCACGCAAGGGCACCGCATTTCTCTGGCGCGCGCCATCGAATTCGTTTTCTCAGTCCTCGACGGTTACCGCATCCCGCGGCCCACGCGCGATGCAGATCGTTTCGTCGCCGCCGTGAAGCGCGGTGAATATCATCGCGGCAGAAAAAAATAGAAAGCAGCAATTCGTCCGGTTGCCTCGTTCACGCGCAGGAAACTCGCCTGCCTTCGCCCCGCCGCGAAATCCCAGTCAGGCTATAATCCTTCCAGAGCCCCCACAGAATTCCTCCCGAGTATTCGTGTGCACGCGCCCGGCCCTACGATGTTCGAACCGTTTTCCGATTTGCAGCTCCGCGAGATGGAGGACGCGCGTAAAAATCTGAAGCGGCTCGAACACCGCGATTCGTGGCTGTGGTGGAGCGCCATCACGGTCATGCTCCTGTTGACCCTCGCGGTGATTGCCGTTTCTTTGCCCGGGATACTGAAGGAATCCGATCAAATCTTTCAGCTCAACTTCAGTTTGGCCATCCATGCGCTCGTCGGGTTGGTGCTGCTCTTCAATGTCTACGCGGTTTACCAGCAATGGCTGATCAGACGCCTTCGCGGAGAAACAGCCGGGCATTTAGAATTGCTTTCCAGTTTAAAAATTCGCGCCGAAGAATTTCACCGCTTGGCGACGCGCGATCCGCTCACGGGCCTCTCCAACCGACGCCTCGGCGAAGAACGCTTGATTGGGGAAGTCTCGCGTTCGGAACGCTACGGCCATCCGCTGAGCGTTTTGATGCTCGATTTGAATCGCTTCAAGGCCATCAACGATCAATATGGCCACGCCGCCGGCGATGCCACGCTTCAAGCTTTCGCGGACCGCCTGAATAAGGTGATTCGCACGTCCGACCTTGCCGTAAGGCTCGGCGGCGACGAATTCCTCATCATCCTGCCGGAGTGCCCGGCCGAGCGCATCCCGAGTTTGCTGGCGCGCTTGGGTTCGGTGGACGTGGAGTATCAAGGAAAGAAAATCGCAGTGTCCAGCGCGGCGGGCTGGGCTGGCTACGAAAATGGAGAAACGCCCGAGCGATTAATCGAGCGCGCGGATAAAGCGCTCTATGCCAAAAAGCGCGAGCAACATGCGCAGGCGCCTTCACCGCGCCCAATGATCGTTCGCAATCCTTGAAACCGGACGCGCAAGCCCGGCTTAGCGGCTCTTGCTTGCCAGATGCGGCTTCAAATCCAATGCCTCGCGTACTTTTTGCGCGAGATCGCGCGGCCCGTACGGCTTAAGCAAGAGCGGCAAATTTCTCCGTCGAATCGAACGCAACATTTCGTTATCCGCGCTGTACCCGGTGACGAACAATATGGGAATATCCGGCCGTTCGGCGATAATACAGTCATACACTTCGAGCCCGCTCAATTTTGGCAGCACCACGTCGAGCAACACGAGCGCGATTTCGTTTCGCCGCGTTTGAAATTCCCGCACAGCTTCTTCTCCATCTCGGGCGGCCCTCACGTGATATCCCAGCGCCTCGAGTGTTGTTGTGGCGACCTCGCGCAGCCCGTCATGGTCCTCGACGATCAGGACTGTCTCCTTTCCACCGCGAACGGAAGCGCATGAAGCAACCTCGCGCTTCGCAAGTTCTCCAGCTCCGGCCGCCGGAAAGAACACGTGAAATTTGCTTCCATGGCCGAGTTCGCTTTCGACTTGTACGAATCCGCCGTGCTGCTTTACGATTCCGTACACCATTGCCAATCCCAGACCCGTCCCTTTGCCGGTTTCCTTGGTGGTAAAGAACGGCTCAAAGATTCGAAGTTTTGTGGCCGCGTCCATTCCCATGCCCGTATCGCAAACGCTCAGCCGAACGTAGACTCCCGGCTTCGCCTCTTTGTGACAATGGCAAGCTGCCTCGTCGATCTCCACTCGAATGCTTTGAACTTCCAGACGTCCTCCGTGGGGCATCGCGTCGCGCGCGTTCAAGCAAAGGTTCATAATCACTTGCTCCGTCTGCGTTGGGTCCGCCTTCACGGCTGGCAAGTTCGCCATCAGCGTCAGTTCCAGGTCAATGTTGCTACCGATTACCTTGCCAAGAAGCCCGGTGACGTCGCGCACGGTCTGGTTCAAATCGATGTTGCGAGGCGCGAGAATCTGGCGACGCGCAAAAGCGAGTAATTGCTTGGTCAGCCCCGCGGCGCGCTCCGCCTGGTGCTGCACTTTCCGGAAATATCCTTGCAGCGGTGGATTTTGGCTGCTTTCGTCGATTCCCAGCTCCACCCATCCCAGAATCGCTCCGAGCATGTTATTAAAATCGTGAGCGATTCCGCCGGCGAGTTGGCCGATGGCTTCGAATTTCTGCGATTGCCACAGCTGCGCTTCGAGCTCACGTTTCTCGGTCACGCTCAGCGCGGCTATGAGCCACGCCGGCCGCAATGCAAACTCCATGCCGTGGAGCATGATGTCGGCGTCGATCGTCTTGCCGCTTTTCGTTTTGTGTTGCCAAATCCCGGCATGCGTCAACTCCGCCATTCCTCGTTTGAGAAATTCACCGAGGCGCACGGCTTCTTCCGGCGTACGGATGTCCGTCGCGCGCATCCGCAGGAATTCGTCGCGCGAATAGCCGTACTGCTCGACGCAAATGTCATTCACCTCCAGGTAGCGAAGCGTCTCGCGGTCGCACACCATCATCGGGATGGGATTCTTGGCGAAAAGGAAACGGAAACTTGCCGCGCTTTCCTCCAGCAGCTTCACATTGTGCGCCCGCTCTTCCCACATTTCCTTTTGTTGCAGCGCGTGCCGCACGGCCGTGGGCAAGCGCGAAAGTTGGTGCTTCAGCACATAGTCGGAAACGCCCAGCCTGATACATTCCACCGCCTTCTCTTCACCGAGCGTTCCCGTGACAAGAATCAACGGTAGATTCAGCCCCATGCTTTCGATCATCCGTAGCGCGTCAATTCCCGTCCATTCCCCCAGCTGATAATCAGCCAAGACTACATCGTAGGAATTATCGCGGACTTTCTGCTCGAATTCTTCAGAGGTTCGCGCTCCGTCCGATTCCACGCAAAAGCCATCCTGCGTCAACGCGCGCAGGGACAACTCTGCGTCGTCCCGGTTTTGCTCAAGCAGCAGCACGCGGATTGGAAACGGCCCGGCCAGAGCCGGCTTGGAGGCTTCGTTCATGATTTCCTGTCGGTGGGCGGAAACGAACGGACGCTCCGCCGGGTACACACCTTTGGTTGCAGTCCAAATAGACGGGACTGCCGCGAGGTTTCCCCGGAAGAGGGTCATGCGGAGTGTGTGCCGCGCTAAAATTCGGCACGCAAAGCGCAACCATGAGAAGCCTGCTTTGATTTGTTTCAGGAAGGGGTATTAGGAGTATGGACTCTGAATCCCGGAAGTCAAGTGAAGCTGCAGGAGCAATACGTGTTGATTACGGGCATGTTCCGAAAAGAACCAGCGCCGCCGAATGAATTGGCAGCGCTCCCGGCACCGCAATTTCAAGCGGCGAACTAGCTGCGGTGGTCCATCGGAATGTAGCTGCGCTCGTCGCTGCCCAGGTAGATTTGCCGCGGCCGCGCAATTTTTTGCTCCGGGTCGAGCAGCATTTCCTGCCACTGCGCGATCCAGCCTGACGCCCGCGGAATCGCGAACAGCACCGGGAACATCGTCACGGGGAAGCCCATAGACTGGTAAATGAGTCCCGTGTAGAAGTCCACGTTGGGATAAAGCTTGCGCTTGACGAAATAATCGTCTTCGAGCGCGATTCGTTCGCATTCCAGCGCAATGTCGATCAGCGGATTGCGGCCCATCACGTCGAACACTTCATACGCGATGTGCTTAACAATTTTTGCGCGCGGATCGTAGTTCTTGTAGACGCGGTGGCCAAACCCCATCAACTTCTTCTCACCAGACTTTACTTGCTTGATGTAGTCCGGGACGCGGTTCACTGAACCAATTTCGAGCAGCATCCGAAGAACTGCTTCGTTCGCGCCGCCGTGCAACGGACCGTACAGCGCCGCCGTGGCCGCGGCAATCGCCGAATACGGATCCACGTGAGAACTACCGACGCCCCGCATGGCGCTGGTCGAGCAATTCTGTTCGTGATCGGCGTGCAGGATGAACAAAACATCCAGAGCGCGCTCGAGCGTCGGATTCGGCCGGTACTTCAGCTCCGTCGTCCGGAACAACATGTTCAGGAAATTCCCCGGATAGCTCAGCTCGTTGTCGGGATAGGCGTAGGGCATTCCGAGGCTGTGCCGGTAGGTAAACGCGGCCAGCGTCGGCATCTTGCCGATCAACCGCCAGGTCTGCTTGCGCCGCGAATCTTCATCGAAAATATTTTTCGCGTCGGGATAGAACGTCGAAAGCGCCGCGACCGCCGAAATAATCATGCCCATCGGATGCGCATCGTAATGGAAGCCGTCGAGGAATTTCTTGATGCTTTCGTGAATAAATGTGTGATGCGTTATGTGGTAGGTCCAATCTTCCAGCTGCGTGCTCGTGGGCAATTCTCCGTGCAGAATCAAATAGGCCGTCTCTAAATAAGTGCTTTTTTCCGCGAGTTCCTCAATGGGATAGCCGCGATAGCGAAGAATGCCTTTATCGCCGTCGATGAATGTGATGCGGCTGATGCACGATGCCGTGTTCGTATATGCCGGGTCATAGGTCATCATGCCAAAATCGTCTTCGTTCACTTTGATCTGGCGCAAATCGATCGCGTGGATCGTGTCATGTTGCACGGGAATTTCGTACTGCCGGCCCGTGCGATTGTCGGTAATTGTCAGCGACTCGCGGCGCGCCACGCTTGTCTTGTCGCTCGTTGGCGCGACGACGGGTTTTGTTGGATTCAAGTTTGGGCCTCCTCGACTCGCTGCCTTTACAGTACGGGCGGGTCAATAAACAACAATCCAGTTTACACTAACTGCGGTGCGCCGAAAAAATTTCCGCTCAGTTCCATTGCAAAAAATGCATACCGCGTACGCGAATCCATTCGCCTGCGTATGGAGCCTGGAGTCAGCTTCCTTCAAATTGCTGCGGCCCTTTTGCCGCGAATGCCTCAGACGTAACACGATGCCGGTACGCGAACAGCTTCTCCAGCTTCCGTTTCGCGAACCAGCCCGCAAAAAAATTCCCGACCGCGCCCATGGGCAACTCGTACTCGATGCGATCTTCCAGCCAGCAAGCCGCGGCGCCATCTGGAATGAATCGATGCGTATGTTCCCAGCGGCGGAACGGGCCTGAGCGCTGGAAATCCTGGAATTCGCGTCCTTCCACATATCCACGATGCTCGAATTCCCAGCGCACGCGAAACGGCCCAATGCGTACTCTAAATGCGCCGTGTGCGCCATCCCGAATTCCGGCTGCGGCCTCCAGAATTTCAATCGGCTCCCAGGGAGGCGTCAGCCTCTCGAGAGCGCCGGGCTGCGCGTGCCACGCGAAGACCTTCTCCGCTGGCGCCTCGATGCGCGAACGTCGAACAAAAGTCTCACTCACGATGGCGGAGTCTCGATTTGATCGGAAGCTTCACGAAGAATAATTATCGCACAATGAAGTTTGCACCACGAAGACCACGGAGGCGCGTACTTGCTTGCTCGTCTCGGAACAATCGTTCCAAACGAACAGACTCTATATTACTGGCGCTGCGTTACTGGGGGACAGAGCGTCCGGTTGTTGTTCGCCTGCCAATTCCGCGCGTTCCACGCGATTTCGTCCCGCGCGTTTGGCGTGATACAGCGCCGCGTCCACGACGCGCAGCAATTCATTGACATCGTTCTGGCCGGAGCTGTGCGTCACCAAAACGCCGAAGCTCGCCGTGATGGCAATTTCGCCTTCAGGAGTTCGCACTGGCGTGGCTTCTATCGCCTTGCGCATTCTCTCCGCCAACCGAACGATGCCTTCGTCGGTCGAAGTGGGAAATATCATGAGAAACTCTTCGCCGCCGTAGCGTCCCACGCAGTCATAGGGACGTGTGCATTTGGTCATGCGTCGCGCTAGTTCCTGCAGTACGACGTCTCCCGCCATATGACCGTATTTGTCGTTGATTGCCTTGAAATGGTCAACGTCCGCCAGAACAATACCCACCAGTTTGTTTTCGCGATGGGCGCGGGCCAGTTCACGGACCAGAAATTCGAACGCCGCGCCGCGACTCGCCACGCCGGTCAATACATCATGCGTCGCCTGGAAATGAAGCGCGTCTCGCGCCGCGATTAGCTCGTCTTGCACTTTCAGGATGCGTTCGCCCACTTGCAAACGCGCGCGCAATTCTTCCGCATCGAAGGGCTTTGAAAGATAGTCATCAGCGCCCGCCTTCAGACCGGCGAGCAGGCTTTGCTTATGGCCGCGCGCTGTCAGCAAAATCAAATACGTGTACGGGCGCCCGATCCTTTCGCGAACTCGCCGGCAAATTTCAACGCCCTCAATTCCGGGCATCATCCAATCCAGAATCGCCAAGCGCGGCGGATCCTCGGCTTCGAGCAACGCCCACGCGTAATCCCCCTTGGCAACGGCGACGACTGCATAACCCCACTTCCGCAGAAACGCCTCCAAGAGCCTTCGGGAAACCGGCTCGTCTTCCGCGATCAGGATCTTCATGACCATTTTTGTCCTAATTCATTACCGGCTTCTCCGAGGCCACTGCCTCGATCGCCGGAGCGCGAAACGGCTCGAGCGCCACCAGCAACTCTTTGAGTTCGCTTTCGACAACGCCAAATGCCTTTGCGGTTCGCGCCATGTCGTTTTCCTTCGCGAAGCTTTCCATTTGCTCGACGGCGCGGTAAGCAGCCCCGCGTCCGAAATTTCCCACGGACCCCTTCAACGTATGCGCGGTGCGCGCAATTTCCACCGCATCTTCCCGTGCGATGGATTCGCGCAGCCCCTGCAAAATCGCCGGCAACCCGGTTTCGAATAGCTGCACGATTTCCGCCAGCAACTCCCGGTCGCCTTGCACTCGTTCGAGCAGCTCGGCGGTGTTCAAGGAGTCGGAAATTGCGGGCGCGGCCACGTGCGGCTCATTGTCGTCACGCCGGGAAGGGCGCATTCGCTCCATTGCCGCGAACAGATTCGCGGGCTGAATCGGTTTCGGAATGTAATCATCGGCCCCGGCCTCGATGCATTTTTCGCGGTCGCCTTTCATGACGTGCGCCGTCAGGCTGATGATCGGCAGATGCCGCTTGGATATTTTTTCGTTCGACCGAATCACGCGGATGGCTTCGAGCCCGTCCATTTCCGGCATCTGCACATCCATCAGAACCATGTCAATCTCTTCGCTCTCCACGGCCGCCAGGGCCTCGATTCCATTCTTCGCGATCACCACCGCGTACCCTCGTTTTTCGAGCAGCCGCGCCGCCAGTTGACGGTTCACCACGTTGTCCTCCGCAAGCAATATGCGCATGCCGTTTCCTATATTCGAGATTTGCTGACCTGATTGAACATCCGGTGCATGCAGGATCATTTTCTCCGTGCTGCTCATCACGGCCAGAATCGCATCCAGCAATTCCGAAGGTTGCACCGGCTTCGTAAGAAATCCCGCCAGACCGGCTTCGTGACTGCGCGCGATGTCGCCCGATTGCATCGTCGAGCTGAGCATGAACATGCTCAATGCGGAAGCTTCGGAGGTAGCCTTGACACGCTCGGCCAAGGCAAATCCGTCCATTCCGGGCATGTCCGCATCGATCAGCGCGAGCCGGAACGGAGCGCTTCCGTGGCTCTCGCTCGCCAGCAACTTCAGTGCTTCGGCGCCTGACGCCGCTTGCTCCGGCGCCATGCCCCATTGGCTCAATAGCTCCGTCAGGATTAAGCGGTTCGTCTGATTGTCGTCCACCACCAGCGCGCGAAGCCCGCGCAACGCGGCCGGCTCAACCACCGCCGGCGGAATAAAGTTCACCTCAGGAACCTTGAGCCGCGCCGTGAAATGGAACACGCTGCCCTTTCGCGGCTCGCTTTCCACCGAGATGCTGCCGTTCATCATCTTCACCAGAGCTTGCGAAATCGTCAGCCCCAGTCCCGTGCCGCCATATTTCCGCGTCGTCGAACTGTCCGCTTGCGTGAACGCCGCAAAAATCAGTTTTCGCTTTTCCTCGGGGATTCCGATTCCCGTATCGCGCACGCTGAAATGCAATTCAACTTCTTGCGGCGTCTTGCTTTCAACCTTCACGGACACAACCACCTCGCCGCGTTCCGTGAACTTGATCGCGTTCATCACCAGATTCACCAGTATCTGCCGCAAACGTCCGCTGTCGCCCATCAGCCATGTCGGCACTCCCGCATCCACGTGCCACGCCAACTCCAGACCTTTTCTGTGCGCCAAATGCCCCAGCGCTTTCAGCGCTTCTCCGATGCCTTCGCGCGGAGCAAATGGCGATGAATCCAGATCGAGCTTCCCGGCCTCGATTTTTGAAAAGTCCAGAATGTCGTTCAGCAGCGTCAATAGGGAATCCGCCGATGATTTCACCATGCCCAGATATTCCCGCTGTTCGTCGTTGAGTTCCGTCTCCAGCGTGAGCTGCGTCATGCCCAGAATTCCATTCATCGGGGTGCGTATCTCATGGCTCATGTTGGCGAGGAACTCGCTCTTGGCCCGGTTCGCTTCTTCGGCTTGTTCTTTCGCATTTCGCAGTGCTTCGTCGGCTTTCTTTCTCTCGCTGATATCGTGGTAGATGATCAATGTTCCGACATCTTCGCCAGCCACACGCATCGGAACGGCGTACAGCTCCACGTCGAACAGCACGCCATCGCTCCGGCGGCGCTGTGTTGTCGCCTGCACGGTCTCTCCGGTCTGGCGGCGACGAGCAAATTCCGCTGACTCTTCCCTCCATTCGGGTGGTGTGACCAATGAATTCAGGTTCACGCCAGTCACTTCGGCTCGAAGGTATTGAAACAGACGTTCGAAAGCGGAGTTACACATCTTGATCCGGCCTTCCGTATCGACCGCGACGATGCCCAACGGACTTGTTTCGATGAGCGTGTCAAGGTAAGCCGTGCGCTCGGCCAGCTGTTCCTCTGCCCGCTTCCGTTCAGTAATGTCCTGATACAAAACCAG
>DATGJE010000065.1:0-3401 GCA_035295305.1 Candidatus Acidiferrales bacterium
ATCGACGCAATAGAAGCCCAAATCCTCGAACGCGCGAAGAACCGAGCCTTTGCCTGAGCCGGAAAGGCCCGTGAGGATGACTAACTGGCGATTTTGTTGAGTATGGCGCGGCGCCACGGAGGCTGCCCGTCAGCCCTTCTGCCGGCGCTGATGCGTGCTGGGAATGCGCAGGTCTTCCCTGTATTTCGCCACGGTACGGCGCGTGACGTGAATGCCCTCGACGTCCAAACGCTTCGCAATTTGCTCATCGGTGAGCGGATGCGTTGCGTCCTCTTCCTCAATCATTTTCTTGACGAGTCGCTTGAGGGAAAGCAACGACATGTCTCCGCCCTGCGGGCCGTTCACGGACTCGGAGAAAAAATATCTCAATTCGTAGACGCCCTGGGGCGTGTGCGAATATTTGTTGGCTACCGCGCGGCTGACGGTGGAGGGATGCACGCCCACTTCCTCTGCCACTTCCTTGATCATCATCGGCTTCAAATGATCAATCCCGTATTCGAGAAAATCCTTTTGTCGCCGCAGAATGGACTGACAGACGCGCACGATGGTGTGCTTTCGCTGTTCGATATTCTTCATCAACTGCACCGCGGCAGTGAAACGCTCCTTCACGTAATTGCGCACGTCGCGATCGGCGGCGTCGCGCGCCAGCAGTCGGCGATACACAGGGCTCAACCGGAGTTGGGGCAAATCATCGTCATTCAAAAATGCCTGCCACTCGCCATCAACTTTTCGGAACGCGACATCCGGCTCGACCAGCCGCGGCTCGATTTTGTTGTAACGCAACCCGGGGCGCGGATCGAGTTTCTTCACGGTATCGACGGCGCGCTTGACGGCCTCGATGGGACGGTTGAGCGCGCGCGCGATTTCCTTGAGCTGATTGTTTTGCAGCATTTTCAGATGATCGGAAATCACCTGCTGCGCGAGAGTGTTCTGCGGATCGATCAATTTCAATTGCAGAAGGAGACATTCTTTCAAATCGCGCGCTCCGACTCCAGGAGGATCGAATTCCTGCACGACGGCGAGCGCTTCTTCCACGTCATCCGGCGTGTATCCCCCAGACTGGGCAATCTCCTCGAGCGTTGCCATCAAGTAACCGTTTTCATCGAGGTTGCCGATAATTACTTCGGCGGCTTTCTGAACCTGCTCGCTGCAAATGCTGACGCTGAGTTGCCAAAGTAAGTGATCGGCGAGATTTTGCGGGGAAGATAAAAATTTATCGAAGCCGGGCTTCTCGGTTTCCTCGCGTTCGCTGCCGGCTCCGCTGGCCGCACCGGTGTCGAGATATTTTGTGAAGAACGAGCTAATGTCGAATTCATCGAAGGGGTTCGAGGCTTCTGTTTCAGGGACTTTTTCGGTCTCTTCCTTCACGAATGTTTCGTCGGTGTAATTCTCGCTGACCACACCATCGTCGCCGAGCACTTCCAGCATGGGATTTTCCATGATCTCCTGATTGATCATTTCGCGCAGTTCCAGGCGATTGAGCGCGAGAACGCTCACCATCTGCACAAGGCCCGGCGTGAGGACCTGCTTTTGCGCGAGCCGGAGATTTAATTTGGGCTGGAGCCAGTTCATAGCGTTAATTCAACCGGAAATGTTCTCCCAGATACAAACGCCGCACTTCAGGATCCTGGCTCAACTGTTCGGGCGTGCCGGCGCTCAAGATTTTTCCGCCATGAATGATGTAAGCCCGCGTCGTAACGGCGAGAGTTTCCCGAACATTGTGATCGGTAATCAGCGCGCCGATTCCGGCGGCGCTCAAGTCGGTGATGATTTTTTGCAAGTCCATCACAGTCAGCGGATCGATTCCCGAAAACGGCTCGTCGAGCAGCACAAATGACGGCTGCATCACCAGGGACCGCGCAATTTCAAGCCGGCGGCGCTCGCCTCCCGACAGCACGTAGCCTTTGCTGTGCCGCACGCCTTCCAGTCCCATCTGCGACAACAATTCTTCCACGCGGTCGCGCCGCTGCTCAGCCGTAATGGGCAGCGTTTCCAGCACCGCGAGCAAATTTTCTTCGACGGTCAGTTTGCGAAAGACAGATGGTTCCTGGGGAAGGTAGCTGATTCCGCTACGCGCGCGCAGGTACATGGGAAGATCGCTGATGTCCTCACCGTCCAGAAGAACTCGCCCGAAATCGGGGCGCGCGAGGCCGACCAGGATGTAAAAAGTCGTGGTCTTGCCTGCGCCATTGGGGCCGAGCAGCCCAACCACTTCGCCCTGTTGGATCTCCAAACTGACATTATCGACAACCTTCCGGCCTCGATAGCTCTTGCTTAACTCCGCGGCTTGGAGCTTCAACATGCCAGTTCATTTCTCAACCCGGTGCTTGGTAATGGTTCGCGGGCCTTTTTGCGAATCCACGAGAATCGTATCACTCGCTAAAAAGAAGGTCAATTCACGGCCCGTTGTGGTGTTTCCAGAACCATCAAAAAGCGCCGGTTTGCCTCCGGAAAGCACGAATTTGCCTTCGCGCGCGACGTATTCGCCCCGCTCGGCGGTGCCGATACGCCCACTTTGTTCGATGCGGACGCCGCCTTCCGCGACTGCGCGCTCCAACTTTTGTTGCTGATTGGCGGCCGCCGAAAGGAAGAGAGTGAGAGTTTGGCTGGAGATTGAGCCTTGAGAGGATTGCGCCGTTACGCCGCCAGTCAATTCAACTCTTCCCACAGCGCCAAAATAATCCGCTTTCGGCGCGCGGACCTGCCACACCGTGGGCGCGCTGGCTTTCGATCTCGCTTTCGGCGCGGCAGGAGGCGGCTCCGGAAAAGCGGCCACGACATTTCCGCGCGCTTCGGCGCGTTGTTGGTTGCGCCAAAATTCAATCGTATCCGCCTGTATGACGTCACTTCCCTGCCAGAAGCGCGCATGCGCGGAGAAGACAGCGTGGTCCGTTGCGCTCGAACCATCCATCTGATCCGCCGAAATATTTCCTCCGGTTGCGCCGGTATTTTTCGCATTGCCGAAATAGGTGGTAATAACATTTCCGGCCGCGTGAACTTCTCCTGTTTTCTGATTGATTTCGATCTGCGCGGCTGAAGAGCGCGAGGTGGAATCCGCCACGGAAGCGGACCCGGTCAGCGTAATTTGATTCGCGGCGCGCGAAATATGCGCTTGCTCGGATTGTCCCGTGCGGCCGGCTTGCTGAAATTTTACGCCGCCGTCTTCTTCGACTGTTTCCCACTCGCCGTTTGCGCCGAAGCTGGCCGTCAGATTTTGCGCCGTGGTGGTTTGCGGCGCGCCGGAGCCGGATTGATGAATGACTCTCACGCCGGACGCGCCATGCAGTTGCGTCAACTGGCTTTGCGCATCGAACTCGGCGGTTAATTTTCCGCCACTAATCATGTCCGATTCTCCGGGCTTGCTTGTGACGATTTGCCCTGGCGCGAGCGTTTCCGCACTT
>DATGJE010000066.1:0-7629 GCA_035295305.1 Candidatus Acidiferrales bacterium
TGGCCGACCACCAGCCGCACCACATCTCCTCGCTGGGCTCCCAGCGCCATCCGTATGCCGATCTCGTGTGTGCGCTGGCTTACTGTGTAAGCCATTACGCCGTATATTCCCACTGCCGCAAGAATAAGCGCGAGACTCGCGAACGCGCCGAGAAGAATCATATTGAATCGTTCTTCGGCCAATGACACGGATAAGAGTTTATCCATCGATTGAACGTTGCTTACCGGAATCTGCCGATCCAAGCTCCAAACCTGCTTCTTCGTTTCTTCGACCAGCCCCGCCGAACTGCTCTGTGAGCGAATGGTAAGCGTCATCCAGCGTCTCCACGATTCGTCGGACTGCGGAAAGGGCGCGTAGACCGCGGGATCGACGGGCTGATTCAGTCCCGAGTGCTTTACGTCGGCCACAACTCCGACAATCGTCATCCATTTGTGCGGGCCCGTCCGGCGCGCCCAGTCCGCATGCGCTCCCAGAGGGTTCTCGCGCGGGAAGAATTTCTTCACCGCCGCCTCATTGATAATCGCCACTAGAGGTTGCCCTTCGCGATCCATGTCGGTGAAGTCGCGTCCGGAGCGAACCGGAATTTGCATTACGCGGAAATAATCGCCCATCACCGAAAGGCTTTGAATTTCAGGTTCATCGCCCACGGGCACCGGTGGGCGTCCCTCAATGACGAAACTGTGGCTCAGGTAATCTCGTCCGAGCGGAATATCGCTGATCATCGCGGCTTGCACTCCCGGTAGGGAATTCAAGCGACGCAGCAACGCGCGCCGGAACTGGGTTTGTTTGGGAATCTCTGTGTAGCGCGTTGCGGGCAATTGCAGATACATTGTCAGCACATTCGCAGGATTGAAGCCCGGATTGACGGCTCGTAATCGCGTAAAACCCTTGATCAACAGTCCCGCGCCCGCCAACAGCACGAGCGCCAGCGCGAATTGCGCGGCTACCAGGATTTTCCGGAAATGCTGCCCTGATTGCCCCTCACTCGTGCTCCGACCGCCTTCTTTCAACGCGTCTGCCACTTGCGCGCGGCCCGCGGACCATGCGGGAGCGAGCCCAAAGATAATTCCGGTCAACACCGACACGCCGAGGACGAAGAGCAGCACGCGCGCATTCATTTGAATTCCGCTGAAACGGTCGAGCGCCGCCGGTTTCAGCGACAGCAGAATGCCGGTTCCCCATTTCGCAAGCAGTAAGCCGCCGGCTCCGCCCATCAACGACAGCAGTGCGCTCTCCGTCAGCGCTTGCCGAATCAGCCGGTTTCTTCCCGCGCCAAGCGCGGCGCGGATCACGAGCTCCCGACGCCGCGCTACCGCCCGCGTCATCAACAGGCTTGCGAAATTCGCGCACGCAATCAGCAGCACGATTCCCACGGCGCCAAACAAAACAAGCAAAGCCGTACGAACGTCGCCCGTCAGCCACTGATGCAACGGTACCAAGATTGTTTGCCGCCCTTTTTCGTTGTCGGGATATTGCTCTCCGAGCCGGCGGTCGATCTCGTTCATGTCCGCTTGCGCCTGTGCAAGCGTCAGCCCCGCTTTCAGTCGCCAGTAGACGTGCATGAAATGGACGCCGCGAAAGGGAGCTGCCTCTGGATAACCCGCCCAAAGGGTGACGAAAACATCCGCATGCTCATTGGGCGGCGCGAAACTCGCCGGCATGACTCCAATCACAGTGTAGGAGTTTCCGTTCAACGGGATCGTTTTGCCCAAGGCTTGTGGATCGCTGCCGAGAAATTCTTGCCAGAACCGGTGGCTGAGCACTGCGACGCGCGGCCCGCCTTGCACATCTTCTTCGCGCGACATGATCCGTCCGAGCATCGGGGAGACGCCCAGCGTTTCGAGAAACCCGGCATCGATGAGCCCGACATGAACCTGCACCGGCTCGGTTCCTCCCGTGTAGTCCATCGGCGTCACATTGATTCCCCCGCCGTCGGAAAACGCACGCGTCTCCCGTTGAATGTCGATCACATTCATCAGCGAGTCATTGTGATTCATCGCGACGAGTTGCTGCGGATTCTGGTAGGGAAGCGGGCTGAGCAGCACGCCGTCAATGACGCTGAAAATCGCAGTGTTTGCGCCGATGCCGAGGGCGAGCGTCAGCACGGCGACGATCGTGAAGCCCGGATTCTTGCGCAGCATGCGCGCGCCGTAGCGCAAGTCCTGCCAGAGCGTTTCGAGGAAACGCCCGGCGCGAACTTCGCGCGTTTGCTCCTTTACTTGCTCCACGCCGCCCAGTTCCATTTTCGCCTCCCGTAAAGCATAACGTGGCTGCATTCCCTCTTTGATTTTTTCCGCCGCGAGCAATTCCGCGTAGCCGCGTACTTCCTCATCGAGCAGCTCATCCGCTCGCTGCTTCCGCCAGAAATTTCGAACGGCATTCCTCAGCCACATCTGCTGCCGCCTTTGCTCGTGCTACTTATTCGGTACCAGCCCCTCGGTTGCACTTTTGAAGAAGGGCGACGGCCGATTGTCACCGCTTTATTCGTACCTCAGTGCCACCATGGGATCGACTTTCATCGCCCTTCGCGTTGGCACGTAGCACGCCATAGTGCTCACAAGAATTAGGAAGCTGGCCGTCACCGCGAACGTTAACGGGTCCGTCGCGCTGATTCCATACAGCATGATTGACAGGACGCGAGTCAATGCAAACGCGCCAGCCAATCCCAGAGCGACGCCGGCCAGAGCCATGCCCAGCCCGCGTCGCATGACGAGCCGCGCAATGTCTTGTGAACTCGCGCCCAGCGCTATTCGGATTCCAATTTCGTGGGTGCGCTGAGCCACGGTGTACGCAATCACGCCATATAAGCCCATCGACGCCAGGATCAATCCCAGCAGCCCAAATAGCCCAAACATGGTTCCGCCTGCACGTGGCAGCAGCAGAGCCACGCTTGTCGCTTGCTGCACCGTTTCGAGATTCGTCACCGGAACTTTCGGATCGAGTTGCCGCGAAATCTGGCGGATCGACGCCAGCGCCGCTCGTGGATCTTCCATGGTCCGCGCAATCACGATTCGGTCATCGATTTCCGCCTGCCGCATCGCACGGTAAACGTACGCCCGCGGCGCTTCTCCCAGCGTGATGTATTTCCCATCCGCCGCCACCCCTACCACTTCGTAATATTTCTTCGCTTCCCCAAACGATATGCGTTTCCCGACTGGATTTTGTCCAGGCCAGAATCGATTCGCCAGAGTTTGGTTCACCATCACAACGGGCGTTGACTTCGGATTGTCCTGATTATCGAACGCCCGGCCGCGCAATACCGGAATCCGCATCGTTTTGAAATAATTTGAGTTCACCGTCGCCGTGGCTACGGACAGTTTCGCGCGCGCGTCATTTTCCTTGCCTTCGGGAGCGCACGTGCCGATTTGCACATTGAAAGTCAGCGGCAGCCGGTCCGTGTCGCTTGCGTTTTGGACGCCTGGCAGCGCTCCGATCCGCGCGGTGAGTTGCTCGTAGAATGCCTTTGCCTGCGACGCGTTATATCCGGCAAGGGACGGATTGAATGCCGCCGTCGCCAGATTCGAGGGGTCGAACCCGGGATTCACGCGCGAGGCGTTCCACAGACTCCTTAGCGAGAGGCCCGCACAAATCAGCAGCATGAGGGAAATCGTCACTTGCCCCACAACCAGCGTGTTCAGCAGACGGTGCTTGCCGTGTGATCCTGTCGCGGCTCCGGTTTCCTCCTTCAACGCATCCGCCAAGCTGTGCTTCGATGTTTTGAGCGCCGGGATCAGTCCAAACAGGAATGTCGTTCCCAGCGCCGCAGCCACTGTGAATCCCAAGACGCGCCCATCGATGTCGAGCGTCAGGCCGAATCCAATCGGCAAAGAAGTGCTGATGTTCGCCAGGGCCTGCGATAGCGTGCGGTTCAAGATCGACGTGATGAGCAGCGCGGCGGCGCCTCCGAGGAGTGAAAGCAGCAGATTTTCCGTAAGCAGTTGGCGCACGAGCCGCAACCGCCCGCCGCCCAGCGCCATGCGAATGGCGATTTCTCTCCGCCGCCCCGCCGCCCGCGCCATCAGCATTCCGGCGATATTCGCGCATGCGATCAGCAGTATCAGCCCGGCAAAGCCCAGCAGCACGACGGAAGCCGCGTACAGCGCCTTATCCGCTTCCGGAAAGATTTTCACTTGGCTCGCTGGCAGGAGAACGGCGGACCGCTCCTTATTCGACTTCGGGTACATTTGTATCAATCGGGCGGCGATGGCCTGCAACTCTGCTTGTGCTTGTCCCAGCGATGCGCCCGGCTTCAGCCGTCCCATCGCAAAGAGCCACTGGCTCCCGCGATCATCCACTGGATTTCCCAGGTGCAGCGCGGAATCCATCGAAATCGGCACCCATAGCCCGGGTGCCACAACGCGCATCAAACCGTGGAAATCCCGCGGCGCCACACCAACGATCGTCATAGGGTGCTCGTTCAGCGTAATCGTCTTTCCGATAATGTTAGGGTCGCTCGCGAATCTGTTCTGCCACATCGCGTAGCTCAGCACCGCCGCCGGATCGCCTCCCGGTGTCCGTTCCTGCGCCAGATCGAAGCCACGTCCCAGCTTCAGCCGCAGACCCAGCACCTGGAAGTAATTCCCGGTGACTTCTTCCGTGGGGATCAACTCGCTTTCGTTCTGCCTTTCGAGTGCCACCTGCGTCGGTGCGAAACCGAGCAAACCCGCTAGCACCTTGCTCTGGTCGCGAAAATCCACATAGTCCGGATAAGCCAGCGGAATGTACTGCAAAATCGCCTCGTCCTTTGGCGGAGTGTTGTAGAGATCCACCAATTCCTGTGGTGCTTCTACCGGAAGCGGCTTGAACAACACAGAATTGATTACGCTGAAAATCGCGGTGTTTGCGCCGATGCCGAGGGCCAGCGTAAGCACCGCGACAACTGTGAAGCCGGGAGTGCGCCGCAACATGCGCGCGCCGTGGCGCAAATCCTGCCACAGCGTTTCGAGGAAATATCCGGCGCGAACGCCGCGCACTTGCTCTTTAACTTGTTCGACGCCACCGAGTTCCATTCTTGCCTCCCGACGGGCTTGCGCTGCGCCCATGCCGCTGCGAATCTTTTCTTCCGCGAGCAAGTCGGCGTAGCCGCGCACTTCTTCATCTAGCTCCGCGTCCGCTCGCTGCTTCCGCCGCCAATTCCGAATTGCGTTTCTCAGCCACATACTCGTTCGCTTTTAGCAGCTTGTTGAAAAAGTGCTTTTGACTGTCACTCCAGTCGCCGCGAGAGAATCACAGTTTTAAAAGAACCACGGGACAAGCAGATCCCTCGCCGCATGGCGGCTCGGGATGACAACAATGAGTTGACTGTTACTGTCCAAGGCTTCATGCGTTTGAATTTGCTCGCCCCTCATCACTGTTAACGAGCCACCACCTCCACTCACGCCTCCAGGGCGCGCGCAATCGCCAGGGAAATGCGTCCCCAACGCTGCGTTTCGGTTTCCAGCTGCCGGCGGCCCGCCTTTGTGAGCTGGTAATATTTAGCGCGCCGGTTATTTTCCGATTCGCCCCAGGAGGAACTGAGCCAGCCTTCCTCTTCCATGCGGTGCAGCGCGGGGAACAGCGAGCCCGGCTTCACTTGAAATGTTCCCTTTGTGATTTGCTCGATGCGCCGCGAAATGCCGAGGCCGTGCATCTCGCCCAAAGCGAGCGCCTTCATGATCAGCATGTCGAGCGTTCCTTGCAGCAATTCGGTTTGAACTCGTGTCATTCATCGTCTCCTATAGACATTCTGTAGCGCCGCAAGGCTAACTCCACTCCTATCGAATGTCAATACGTGGATCCGGGCTGGAATGTTCCATGGATCGCGACGGATGCAGAAGAAAAAAGATTGGATCCGCTTACGAGGACGGAAGAAGCAGTGCAGAAAAAAACTAATTCAGCGCTTTGGCATCAAGCGGTTGGCTTCGACGAACGGCATTACTTCCGCAAACACGGCGAAATCGCCGTCGTCGCGAAGGTGCTTAGCGATGCGCGAAACCACGGTCATAGTGACGCGCATCGGGCCACCGCCCACGCTGACGCGTGCGACGCCGAGCTTTTCAAGTTCGCGCACGGACGGAGTTCCCGCACGCCCCAGAATATTCAGCGGCCCGCGGACGCCGCGCACCAGCCGTTCAATCGTGGCCGCGTCCTGCACGCCGGGAGCGAATAAAGACGCCGCTCCCGCTTCTCGATACGCGTTCAGGCGCTCGATGGCGCGTTCGGCGCGCGTCGACGGCTCGCCAATCTCTTCCAAATAAATATCGGTGCGCGCGTTCAGCACCAGCTCGACGCCTTCTTTTCTTCCGGCGTCGATAATCGCGCGGATTTTCTCTTTCTGTGCCGCGATTTCAAACAGTTCGCCGGAGCCTTCGCCAATCGCATCTTCGAGATTCAGTCCGACGGCGCCCGCCTCGATTACGCCGCGAGCCGTCGCCGCCATGTCTTCGGGAGTTTTGCCGTAGCCGGCTTCCATGTCAGCGGTCACCGGCACGGAAACGGCGCGGACGATCCGCGCGACCACTTCGAGCATTTCGTCGCGCCTGATTACTTGTCCGTCGGGATATCCAAGTGAATTTGCGATGCCGGAACTGGTTGTGGCGATAGCAGGGAAGCCGGCGTCTTCGAAAATGCGCGCGCTGGCGACGTCCCATGCATTGGGAAGCACAAGAATGCGCGGACCCTGATGCAGTGCAAGGAAGAGTTTGGCTTTTTCAGCTTGTGCCGGGGATGGCATCTCGATTAACGCGCGCGCGGCCGCATGATCGCGACCGTGAAGTGTCTAGTGTTCTTCTTCCGCGGAATGGGCGCCGACCGTTTCGTCCGGAACGTCGCCCACGCGTCCCTTGACGCGGTCGTAGACGCTGTAAGCGGACACCGAACCGAGCGCCTCGTTGTAATACGTGGGCACGCCGAGCGCCGAGCGCAACTCCTCGTTGAATGTCCGCAGGTCGGCGAGCTCGCTGACGATGGCGGGCAGCTTGCGCTTGTCCCTGGTGATCAAAAATTTTTGATAGCCCGCATCCCAGAGCTGCGTGAACTGACCCATTTTCATAATCGCGGGCAGCTCGGTCATTTGATACTCGCCGTCGGGGGCTTTGCGGAATTCCGCGCCGCAATTATATTTCTCGACGCGCGCCACGCCGCCGGAGCTGCGCACGGTGAATCCAAATTGCGGCAGCGTCGCTTCGATTTGTTTGGCCGGAAATTTTGCGTTCACATACCACATAGCCACACCAGAGTAAGTATTTCAACACAGCCTTGTAAAGCCAAAAATTTCGCGGCCAACACGCCGCGCAAGTCTTCCGCGACAGCGCGTCTCAGGCCGGAATGCCCTCGACAATACATATGGGAGTTGCGGTGGGCACTACTCGGCTCAGCTTCCAGCCACCCGCCGCGAACAATTCGCGAAATTGATTTTCCGTGCGCTCTTTCCCGCCGGGGAAAATCAGCATTTGCAGATCGAGAAACTTGCCGGCATAGAAATCGTTGCCGGGTTGGATCACATCGTCTACCACAAGGAGTTTCCCGCCCGGATTCACTCCTTTTCGGCACGCTTTTAGAATCTTGATGCACAACTCATCGGTCCAGTCGTGAATGATGTGTTTCATGATGTACGCGTCCGTGCCGGCCGGCACGGAAGAAAACATATCA
>DATGJE010000067.1:0-13206 GCA_035295305.1 Candidatus Acidiferrales bacterium
TTTTTTTACCGAAAAAGAAATATGGTCGACTGCGGTTTTATCTCCAAAGGATTTCGTCAAGTCCTGAACTTCTATCAATCCGCTACCTCCCAAGTACAAAATGAAGTCCGCATTAACCGGCACAGACCGTGCGAACAAACCAACACCACCGCATTCGAGCCGACCTTTATACTAAAATTCGGGTCGCGAGGCCAAGCGCTCGTGGCAAAAAATTATTAACGAGCCCAATAAACTTCAACGCACGTATTACGTCGGAGAGAATCCATTTTTTCGCATAAGGTTGCCTGAATATTGCACGGCTGCGAAAGAGGAATGGCTCGTGGCTTTTCTGGCATTGACTTGCGCGCGCGAGAGGCATAACGTTCGCCGCCAATGATTCTCAGATGCAATAGCGGATGCACGAGAAGATGACGAATCGCCTTTTGATCGCGTTCTTGGCGTTGTGCGCCATCCTCGCGGCGCTGGCTTTAATCAGTCACGGAGGAGTGCGGTATATCCCTCCAGTTGCGCTTATAACTCTCCGCTGGCTGGCGATTGTCTTGCTTGCGGCATACGCAACCGCCCGCCGCTCGTTGACTCTATGGATTCTTGTGGGTCTGCTTGCCGGCGCGGAAGTCGGTCACGACGCTCCAGCGACCGCGATGAAACTTCAAATCCTCGGCGCGATTTTTCTGCGACTCATCAAGGTCATCATCGCTCCGCTGCTCTTTGGAACGCTTGTCGTCGGAATCGCCGGCCACGCGGAACTAAAAAAAGTGGGACGCATGGCCGTAAAGGCGCTAGTCTTTTTCGAAATTGTTTCGACCATCGCTCTCATCATCGGCCTGATTGCCATAAATCTCAGCAAAGCTGGCGTCGGCGTGCATCTTCCCACCGAGGCCGTGCAGCAATCCATTCCGGCAACCACGCAGACGGCCGGTCAGCTCATCCTCAACGTGTTCCCTGAGAATATCGCGAAGTCCGTCGCCGAAGGACAAATCTTGCAAGTTGTCGTTTTCAGCATTTTGTTCGGTATCGGCCTGGCCCTCGTCAAGGAACCCAAGCGTCGGCCAATGGTTTCCTTCGCGGAGAGCCTGTCCGAGACGATGTTCAAGTTCACAAATCTCGTGATGTATCTCGCCCCATTGGGAGTATTCGGCGCGATCGCTTACACCACGGGACATCTCGGCTTGGGCGTTATGCTGCCTCTGCTCAAACTGCTGGCAACGCTGTATGTCGCGCTCGCCGTATTTGTGTTTCTAGTGCTGTTGCCAATCGCGCTGCTGGCTCGCGTGCCTCTGCGCGAGTTCTTGCGCGCCATCGCGGAACCCTCGGCGATTGCCTTCGGCACCAGCAGCTCGGAAGCAGCGCTGCCAAGTGCCATGGAAAACATGGAAGGAATCGGCGTGCCGCGCGGGATTGTCGCTTTCGTGATGCCCACGGGCTACAGTTTCAATCTCACCGGCTCCAGCCTCTACCAGTCGCTAGGACTGATTTTCATGGCGCAAGCCGCGGGAATCCATCTCACGCTTGGCCAGCAGTCCCTGATGATGCTGACCCTGCTCCTGACCAGCAAAGGCACCGCTGGCGTCGCACGCGCGAGCTTGGTGATCGTGCTCGCCGCGGCTACTTCATTTCATTTTCCGATTGAATCGTTCTATTTGCTGTTTGCTGTGGACCCGCTGATGGACATGGTCCGCACCACTGTCAACGTAGTGGGAAACTGCCTCGCCACAGTGGTCGTCGCGCGGTGGGAAGGCGACTTGCCGCCGACGAGTCCGGCGCAGCCCTAAAAATTAGCCCTTATTCCACTCGCAATTCAGGCCGCGCACCGAAAAACTTAAAATAAAGCACCAGGCTGATCCCAATTACCGCCGCATAGGCATAGAAAGGCAGCGCAATATCGGAGACATCGAACATGTATCCGGTGAACCCAACAGCCCCGCTTGAGGCCGTAAGCCGCGCCACCTGGTTCATCGCCAACGCGCGTCCCATTTCATTTTCACGCACCATTGCCGTCAGCGCCGTCTGCTGCGCAGGAACAGCAATCACTCTCAGCGCTGGCGTGACTAAGTAAACCGCCAGTGCCAAACCAAGAATCCGGGTCAGCGGCAGCAGTAACAGCAACAACGCACCCAGGCCGCGCGTGACCGCTACACCCTTCACAAACCCGAATTGCCTCTCGATTCGCGGCGCAATCAGGATGGCTCCAGCCGCCACTAATTCGCTTACGAATCCGTATACCGACATCCGCTCTTTCGACACGTGGTACACGATGACGAAGAACGGAATCAGGAACGGCATTATCAACCCCTGCGAGATTCCGTTCACTGCTCCGGTTAGAGAAAATTTGCCAATCACCTTTCCGCTCTTTAGCCGTCTCCATTCGCCGCGCTGTTCCCGCAACTTCATTGGCAGCAAAAATAAAACTCCCACGCCGCTGGCTGCGGCCGCGACGAGAAATGCATTTCGCGCGCTGAACAGTCCCGCAACCAGCAGGCCCGCGGCTCCCATCAGTCCGCTCAAAAACGTGAAAAGCGAAAAATAGAATGTGCGATTGCCGATCGCCGTCAAATCGGCGATTACCGCGTTCTGAATCGGCTGTGCCGCTCCGCCCACACTCCCGGCCGCGCGCGAACCTGTCGCGGAGAAACCGCCGAGCATCGCTGCGAGAAACAGGATCGGAAGCCTGCCGGAAGCGAAAGCCAACAATGCGCCCGCCGGAAGAAGAATTCCGGCAAGCACCAGGGTTCCCTTGCGTCCCCAGAGATCAGTCAAGAATCCAAACAGCAATGCGAATCCCGCCGTCCCCAGCGTTGCGGCGGTGTAGAGCAAGCCCAGATCGAGTGCGCTGTAATGAAGAGATTGCAAGATGTAATACGGAAAGACGAGGACGATGATTCCGGCAGAGAAACTCCTTGTGACGCGGAAAAGGATTAACAGGAGCAATTGTTCGGAATCTTGGCCCACCCTCCAGTCTACCGGAAACGCGCTCCCATACCGAACAGAGGAGTTTTCGCAACAACAGGCTGGGGCAACGAGAGCGCGCAAAAACGCATCCAGTTGGCCTGGAGTCGTGTTCTACTAGGCGAGGCTACAGTGTCGCTGGCCCCTTTTCCGGGCGCGCCTGAAATGTATGTCATAAAGATGCGCGTTGACACGATGGAGCCATTTTGCTATTCAACCTGTTTGCTTTGTGCTCGGGCACCTCTTGAGCCTGCCGCACGCCGCGATTGACCTCACCTGGTCAATCTGGCCTCCCGCGAACGAGTATGCTGCTGAATCAACGGAGGATTGCTGTCTTGATCTCGGTTAAGATTAGGAAGCCGTTGCGCAAATTGAGTCAAAGGACAGAATGAAAACGAGCCGCATACTCATTACGAAATTGATCTTCGCGTTCGTGGCCGCCGCCTGTCTGGTTGGCTGTGGTGGCGGCGGACCCAGCGGACTCGTCATTGTCATCACTCCCGGCACAAACCAATCGGTCGACCAAAATCAATCCGTGGCTTTCACCGCCTTCGTGGCCAACGACACCTCGGACTCCGGCGTTACCTGGACCCTTTCCGGAGCGCATTGTGCAGCCGCGGCTTGCGGCACCCTGACAAACAGTACAACAAGTGCGGTCACCTACGTCGCGCCGAAGTCAGTAGGCACGCTGCTGAATGTAACTCTCACAGCTACCGCCATAGCAAACACCAAGACGACTGCCACTTTGAATATTTCGGTCAGTCCGGCCCCAACCATCTCTACAACTTCCCTGCCCGGCGCCATCAATGGCCAAGACTACAGCCAGCAGATTGTCGCGAATGGCGGCGTAGCGCCCCTCTTCTTCAGCGTGTCTTCGGGCAGCATGCCAGCGGGATTTCATCTCGATACGAATGGCCTAGTCACCGGCCGATCAACCTCCAACGGAGGCACTTACAATTTCACCGTGCTCGCAACGGATCAGGGGAATCCGCCACTCACCGCATCTCAGGCGTACACAATCATAATCGCGCCCGCGCCTCCTCTGTCTATCGTTACCACTTCTCTACCCAACGCTGCCCAAGGAAGCTCCTACAATCATCCTCTTACCGCTTCGGGCGGTGTGCCGGCACTTACTTGGGCGCTTACCGTAGGTGGTCTGCCACCCGGACTCTCGTTAAACACAACTACCGGGCAAATTTCCGGCATACCCACAGCACAGGGCACGTTTTCCTTTACTGTCAAAGTGACTGACTCGGCGCTTCTTCCGCCCAATCAACAGCCGCAGACTGCCACGCAGGCTTTAAGCCTTACGGTTGGCGCGCCAGGTTCTCTGTCAATCGCCACAACGTCGCTCCCACAAGCAAACACGGCAACTCTTTATAGTCAGCAACTCCGCGTGAGTGGCGGCGTGGGCCCCTTCAATTGGAAACTGACGGGCGGAATATTGCCATCCGGACTGGGCCTGAGCACCTCGGGTGTAATCTCAGGAGTGCCTACCGCCGTTTCGGCCAACACTTTTTCGGTTCAGGTCACCGATTCAGAACCCATTCCGCAGACCGCCTCGACGACCTTAACCATTTCCGTCATCAGTTCCGTCAACAACAACGCGCTGCTTAACGGCAACTATGTGTTCATCTTCAGCGGATTTAACTCTAGTGGCCCAGTCGTACTCGGCGGGACCTTGTCCGCAAACGGAACAGGCAATCTTTTCGGCTCCGAGGACAGCAACAACAACAATCCCACTGGCTCTACTCAAAATAACGGCCCCGGGCCCGTTCAGAACACAACCGTCGCGGGCAGCTATACCATCGGCTCGGACGGCCGCGGCAGTTTTACGCTCAACTCGGCTTCCATTGTTTCCACCTACCAGTTCGCGCTCGACGCCAACGGCGACGCGCAATTAATCGAGGCAGACAATACAGGAACTCACGGCACGGGCGTATTGCGAAAGCAGACCGTTTCCAATTTCACGCCGCAAAGCTTTAGCGGAAACTATGCCTTCGAATTGGCAGGGACGGATGCTTCCGGCAAACGTGATGCCCTGGCCGGCGTTTTTAATGCCGACGGCCTCAGCCTTTTTAAGAACGGAAATATCGACACGAATTTCGCGGGCACTCTGGGGACAAATCTGAACGGCGTGACGGGCACGTTTCTTCTGGCTCAAAACGGCCGCGGGGCCGCATCCCTTGCTTTGCCGACTCCGACGACCCTGAGTTTCGTGTTCTACATGGTTACACCCTCCGACGCGCTGTTTATCGGCATGGATCCAGTCAGCTCGACAAATCCCATGACGGTTGGCGAAGCCCTGCTGCAATCCCAGCCGACGTTCGATAAGACTTCGCTCAACGGCCCGAGCATAGCCACCGCTTCCGGACTCGCAAGCTCGGGTAACGCCGCGGTCCTGGCCGGCCTACTGGCCGCGAACGGAAATACGGGCATCAGTTCCACGATTGACACAAACGCCGGTGGCACCATCACTTCCAACACAAGTGCCAGCGGTTCTTACTCTGTGGCTTCCAACGGTCGCGTGACGACCAGCGGTCTCAGCAACCAGCTTGCGGTCTTGTATCTGATCGGACCGAATCAAGCTTTTGTCATCGGTCAGGATTCGGCTGCCTCAGCGGGCATCGTCGAGCCACAAATAGGAGCGCCTTTCAACGCGGCCTCTTTCACGAGCTACTTCACTTTTGGACCGCCCTTGCCTCCCCCATCGTTAACGTCTGACAAGACATCGAATAATTTTGTCGGTTCCCTTTTGTCCGATGGTGCTGGAACTCTCTCGGGAAAGGTGGACGAAGCTGGTCCGACGGGAATCCCCAGTTCAAATTTGGCTCTCAAGGCCACGTACGCCATCGGCGCAAATGGACGCGGCACGATCTCTGCAAGCTCTCCTCCACTTCTGCCGCAGCTGTTCGTTCTCTACATGGTGTCGCCAACGGAAGTTCGAGTGATTTCTTCGTCCACTACCGACACGCACCCTCAAGTGTTCTTCTTCAACCACTAAGTTGGCGCCCGTTCGCTCATACAACAATTTTGCTCTCGCGCCTCGCCCAGGAGGAATACTCATGCAAACTCGAACATCAAACACTTACAGCGTCTTGGCTTGGGCTTCATGGCTTGCAGCTTTCATCATTTTTGGAATACTCGCGCCCTGCGCAATTGCTCAAGCATTACCTTCCGTTCCTGTCTCGCGCCTGATCGATCTCACTCCTCATCCTGGATTTTTCAATGAGCCTTCAATTGCCGTGAATCCAAATAATCCGCATCAGATAGTCGCGGCATATCAAGTCGGCGCGACCGCGGCCTTCTCATCCGACGCAGGGGAACATTGGACATTGGCTTCCGCAACGGCGCCGAAAAATTACGCGGTTTCGGGCGATGTCTCAGTCACTTTCGACAACCGGGGCCGCGCCTTTCTCTGCTATATCGCCTTCGACAAGCTCGGCACGGAGAATTACTGGGCACACAACGCAACGCGCAACGGCATCTTCGTGCGGCGCTCGGATGACGGCGGCAAGACTTGGAATGCTGAAGCCTCCACGGTCATCTCGCATCTTACCGAACCGGGCATTCCTTTTGAGGACAAGCCCTATATCGTCGCGGACACCAATCCGAAGAGTCCCTACGCCGGGAATCTCTATGTCGGCTGGACGCAGTTTACGCTCGCGAAGTCGACGATTTTATTTTCGCGCTCCACAGATGATGGCAACACGTGGTCGGCTCCCATTGAAATCAGCTCTCACGAAGGTCTCCCGCGCGACGACAATGGCGCGGTCGAAGGATTCAGCGGCGCTGTTGCGCCAGACGGAACGCTCTACGTCGTCTGGGCCGACGGCGACAATATCGCGTTTACTTATTCGAGAGACGGCGGCGAAACATTCGCCTCTTCCAAGGAAGTACTCGACGTTGCCCCTCTCTATTTCAAAGTTTCCGGCGTGGATCGCGCCAACGGTTTTCCGCAGATCTCGCTGGATCCAAAGACGAATCGTCTCTTCGTCTCCTGGAGCGATTATCGCAATGGCGACGTGGATATTTTTGTCTCGACTTCTGACGACACGGGAGCATCCTGGTCCCCAGCGGTTCGCGTGAATTCGGATCCGATTCACAACGGCTCTGACCAATTTTTTCAATGGCTATCGGTCGATCCGGTGACGGGAGCAGCCTACGTCGTCTTTTATGATCGACGCGACGATCCGGAAAACAAAAACACCACTGTCGTGCTTGCCCGCTCTACTGACGGCGGCCGCGATTTCCAAAACTACGCATGGACGCGCAAGTCCTTCGAGTCACGCGACGATTTCATCGGCGATTACACGGGCCTAGCAGCATTCAACGGCCGTGTCTACGGCATCTGGGCGGAAGAGGCGGGGTCAACATCGAGTGCAAATGTAAGAACTCGCAACCGGAAGTCGCAAGCTCCGCCGGAAGAAATCGACAATCATCAAACGATTGTTCGCGCCGGCATCGCCGATTTTGGCAAATCGAACTGACGCGCGCTAAGTTACGCTCGGCGCATCCTCAAAGCTGCGGCTCAGCTCACGGTAGATCAGCCACGCGGTCACGAGCGCCAGCAGAATCAGGAACGTTCCGGAGATCCAGTGGCGCAAGAGCAATTTCCCAACGCCAAACAGCGCCCCATACGTCATCGCACAGCCAAGAATCCAGCACCATAGATTTCGCGCCACGCCGTGCGTCTGCGGAATTTCGGGCGCTCGCGCGGCGATTGGCCGCCATCCTGTAATCTGCGGCCGCACTTTGCGATAGAACGCCAGCAATTTCGTATCCGGTTCAGGTTTGGTCAGCAACGTCACGATGATCCACACAAACGAAGTCGCTAGCGTCGCCGTCAACGCCGTCTTTGCAAAAACCACCGAGCCTGAGCCCACGAAAAGCTCCGGCCGGTGCAGCAGCCACAGCGATAATCGTTCGGAGCGCACTCCCAGAACAACCACCAGCGAAGTCGCCATCGCCGAAATTTCGCTCCACGCATTGATTCGCCACCAGTACCACCGCAGCAGATAAACGCTCCCAGTTCCTGCGCCCAACTCCAGCACGTCCTGCCAGCCGGAGAGAATCGAAGCCAAATGTGCGGAAACGTATCCCGTCACGACAACCAGAAGCAGCGTCACAACGCGCGAAACATACACATAATGACGCTCGCTCCCGCTGCGCTTGATGAATCGCCGGTAACCGTCTTCCACCAGATACGACGTGCCCCAGTTCAACTGCGTCGCAATCGTCGACATGAACGCAGCCAGGAATCCCGCCAGAATAATTCCGCGCAGCGCGTGCGGCACATGCTCCGTCACGATCAACATGTAGCTCGTCTCCGGACGCGCCAGCCCCGGATACAGCACAATCGCGGCAAGCGCAGTGAAAATCCACGGCCATGGACGCACTGCATATTGCGCGATGTTGAACCACAGAACGGAGTACAAACCCTCGCGCTCGTTGCGCGCGCTGAAAATTCGCTGCGCAATATATCCGCCTCCGCCCGGCTCCGCGCCTGGATACCAGAACGCCCACCACTGAATTCCCAGGTACACCACAAAAGTAATCACGGGCAACGTCCACAGCGCTTCGCTCGAAAATCCGCGTGAGAAATCAGGGAAAAACGCCAACGGATCGGACCCGCCGTTTAATGCGCGCATCGCCTCGATTTTTCCCGTCATCGGACCCACGCCGCCCGCCGCAATCACCCCGTAATACGCCACCACGATCACAATTCCCATTTTCAGTACGAACTGGAACAAATCCGTCCACAGCACGCCCCACAATCCTCCCAACGAAACGTAAATCCCCGTGAACGGAATCAGAAAGAAAATGCAGATCGCCAGCGCTTGCCCGTTCGTACCCGCAAACGCCGGACCAAAAATGTGGCTCAGCCCGTTCACGAATCCCGTGAACACTGGCCACCCCTGCATCGTCGGCCCCATCGTCGTGCCGATGATCAGGATCATTGCCTTCGTCACCCAGCCGAGGATCAGGCAATTCATCAACAAGCCAAGATAAACCGCGCGGAATCCTCGCAGAAACGCCGCCGGCTTGCCCGCATATCGCATCTCCGCAAATTGCACGTCCGTCATCAATCCTGACCGGCGCCACAGTTTTGCGAACAGAAATACCGTCATCATTCCGGAAAGCAAGAAAGCCCACCAGATCCAGTTCCCCGCAATTCCCTGTGTGTAGACGATCCCAGCGACGAGCAATGGCGTGTCCGCCGAAAAAGTCGTCGCCACCATCGACGTTCCCGCCAGCCACCACGACACTCTGCGTCCGGATACGAAATAATCCTCGGTGCTCTTCCCCGAGCGCCGCCGAAAATAAAGTCCCAGGAGGAGGGTTATCGCCAGGTAACCTAGAATTGCGGTCCAGTCGAGCGGTGTGAATGTCACGTGCGCACTATTCTCCGGTCACATCACCAAGCATCGCGATTCAGATCAGATGCATGACGGTAGGTTGTTTCATCGATGAGAACGTACCACTGCTGCTTCTCGGCGTCGAAATGAATGACACCCTCAAAGAGAAGGTCGTCACGCTTTCCCGCATCGTCCGCATCGTCGCAGTAAAAACTCAGTCGGATTCCTGCCTTCAGCTTGATGTCATTGAACCCGATGTCTTGCTTGGTTCCAATTTGCTTGATGTAATTCCTCCCGCCGGAGCCTGCATACGGGTATAGGAAAATCCTCTCCATTGTTTCGTCCTTACTTACGGAGACTGAGGCGTCTTTATCGGGCGCTCCAAAAAACAATCCCTTAGAGACTGGCCACCCACCCGTTTCCCGACTATTCACCGGACAGCCGCAAATGGATTATCGCCGTCGAAATGTATCAGTTTTCTTAACGCGTCGCTAAAGATTTGATTGGCAGTGAAAAAATACCAGTGAGCCAGCGGAAGGGGCCGCTTTCAGGCCGATTTTACGCCAATTGTCGCGGCCAATTTGTCACGTGTCATCTGCCCGTTGACGAGCCGCCAAATTCCCAGCGGGTTTTCGTTTTTCAGTTCATCGGGAAGTGCTGTGTTGGGAAAATCCTGATAACACACGGGCCGCGCGAAGCGATAAATTGCTTGCGTCCCCACCGAAGTCGAACGTCCATCCGACGTCGCTGGGTACGGCCCTCCATGCACCATCGCATGGCAAACTTCCACGCCGGTTGGGTAACCGTTGAAAATCAATCGTCCAACTTTGGTCTGAAGTATCGCAACCAAGTCCGCAAACTCGCGCAGGTCATCCTCCGTGCCGTGCAGCGTGGCGGTCAAGTGTCCTTCCAGTCCTCGTGCAATTGCCAGGAGTTCGTCACGGGAATTCTGGCGGACGATCAATGTCGAAGGTCCGAAAATCTCGGATTGCAAATCTTCATTCTCGATGAACGCGGGCGCATCCGTTTCGAAAAGCGCTGTGCCCACCCGAAAGCCACTTGCTGCCGCGTCCTCGCCTGCGTGCGGCGCTTGCCGGACTTTACCTTCGCGGCTCCTGGCCTCGACCCCAGTGCGATAGGCCTCATGGATTCGTGATGTCAGCAGCGTGAACTCGCCGCTCGTCTTCATCAACTCGCGTACGCTTGCGGCAAATTCACGCGCGGATGCGTCATTCCCCACCACAACCACTCCAGGCTTCGTGCAGAACTGCCCAGCCCCCAGCGTCACGGAAGCGTGCACTCCCTTCGCGATTTCAGCGCCTCTTTCCTTCATCGCGCCTGGCAAAATGAAAACGGGATTTGTGCTGCTCATTTCGGCAAACACCGGAATCGGCTCCGGACGCGCCGCCGCCGCGTCCATCAGCGCGCGTCCGCCGTTCTTTGATCCTGTGAATCCAACCGCCTTGATGGCAGCGTGATTGACGAGTCCCAACCCCACTTCCGTTCCCGCATCGAACAGCAATGAAAAAATCCCTTCCGCCAAGCCCGACTCTTTCGCCGCACGTTGAATCGCCTGCCCGACCATCTCCGCCGTGCCCGGATGCGCCGCGTGTGCCCGCACTACCACAGGATTCCCCGCAGCCAGCGCCGACGCTGTATCGCCTCCCGCCACCGAAAACGCAATCGGAAAATTGCTTGCGCAAAAAACCGCTACCGGTCCAAGCGCTCTCCACAGCGAACGTATATCCGGCTTGGGCGCTGGCTTACGCCCGGGATCTCCGCGGTCAATTCGCGCGTTTACCCACGAACCTTCTTCCACCACCTCCGCGAAAAGCCGGAGCTGAAAACAGGTTCGCGCCGTTTCATTCTTGATTCTCGCTGGCGGCAGCGCTGTTTCCTGCACGGCTCGCGTAACCAAATCGTCTCCCAAGCCCTCGATTTGCTCCGCAATCTTTCTCAGCAGCGCCCCTTTTGTTTTTCCGGATGCGCCGCTGTATTCAGGGAACGCGCTCGCTGCCATTCGCGCGGCGGAGTCCACCTCTTTCGCATCCGCGGAATAATAATTCGGCTCAAGCTCCTGTCCCGTGGCGGGATTTATCGCGTGGAAAATCTTGCCACCCGTCTTGCCTAGTTCATTCCCGAGGATCGATCTGCCGTTTAATCCCATTGCAAGGCTCCTTTTTCCCAAAAGCCACCTCTACGCCCGAGTCGTCTCCCGCTCCGCATTCCGTCCGGGCCGCGTCTTCAAGGCCGCTCGGATAATCGTCCTAGCCTCATCCAACTCCTTGCCCTCCAACTCCATCCGCGGCGCACGCACTCGCGCATTCCCCATTCCCGCTTCCTGCTGCACCAGTTTGATCAACTGCACGAATTTCGGAACCGTGTCCATCCGCAAAAGTGGCAGAAACCATTTATAAATCGCCGACGCCTCGTCGATTTTCCCTTCAGCGGCAAAGCGAAACAGATCCACGGACTCTTCCGGCAGCGCATTGACGAGCCCGGCGATCCATCCTACCGCTCCGGCTTGCACGCCTTCGACAATCGCATCATCAACGCCCATGAAAATCGCCAGCCGGTCTCCCAGCAGCGCGCGGATCGCCGTTACGCGCCGCACGTCGGTGCTTGATTCCTTTACGGACTCCAGATTCTTGTGTTCATTCGCCAGTTCGGCGATTTGCTCCGGCAAAAAATCCGTCCCGTACGACACTGGATTGTTGTAAAGCATGCACGGCAGTTTTGTCGCGCGCATCACCGCCACCACGTGCGATTTCATTTCTCGCCAGTCTCCGCGATAGACGTACGGCGGCAAAATCATTACGCCAGCGCATCCCTTGTCGGCTGCCGCCTTCGCCAACTCCACTGCTTCCGTTGTCCGCAGCGACGATATCGCGGCTACGACAGGCACTTTCTTGCCGACGGAACGCACGCAAGTTTCGATCACGGCGACTTTTTCTGCATATTCGAGCGTCGCGCCTTCTCCCAGCGAACCCAATGGCACGATTCCCGTGCATCCATGTTCCACCAGCCAACGGCAATGATTCGCAACGAAATCGTGATCAATCTCGTAGTCGCGGTCAAAGCACGTCGTAATTGCCGGCATCACCCCTGTCCAGTTCATTGGTGCTCCTTATGTGTTAGCAAATTCATTCAACGCATCCGGTCGCGGCTAGACTCTCCACCGCCACCGGAAAAATCGGTGGACGTGCGGACTCCGCCTTCCATCCAAACAAAAATTCCACTGCAGGTCCACAAATCCGGCCCTGGCACGGCCCCATTCCGCAGCGGGTTTGTAATTTCGCCGCGCGCCAGGACGCCTGCTCTCGCAACCGCCCAAACTTTACATCTTCGCAGCGGCAAACGATGGTCTCTGCGCTCGGCAGCGGCCTCAATTCATCTCGCAGCATGAAAGCGCGCTCCAGCGCCATCGAAAAGCGGCGTTGGCTTCTCCGCTCGCCGAAATATTCCTGCGCTCTTTCGCGCTGGCCCGCCGCCGCGAACCCTGCGATTTGTCCCTCCGCAATCGACAGTTCCAGCCCGCCAATCCCCGTCGGTTCGCCCGCGCAATAAACTCCAGCAACCGAACTCTCCTGAAAATCATCCGTTCGCATAAATCCTGCACGCAACTCACAACCAAGGAGCGATGCCAGCTCCGTATTCGGCACCAGATGAAACCCGCACGCCAGATAGTCGCAAGGTTCCTTCCATGTTTTGCGTTCGGTTCGCAGGGTGACGCTTTCAACTCTGCCATTCCCTTCCGCGGCAGCTACCCAACACCCAGCGCGATACGCGATCCGCGAAAGCTGCTTCTTCAACTGAAATGCCTGAGAGATCTTCCGTCCGCGAGATACCAGCGCCATGCCAAATCGAATCAGGCGCGACCACGGCGCCTGCTCCGCAATCG
>DATGJE010000068.1:0-19386 GCA_035295305.1 Candidatus Acidiferrales bacterium
TAAATCGCCTTTGGTCTTTTCATCCGCCAGCATCGACTGCACGTCGCCCAGCTGTTTCCGCATCCACTCGATCTGATTTACCATATCTGAGGTCGTAGTGATGTCGTCGCGCAGGCGCAGCAGCGTTTTCACGGAAGATTCAATTTCTGCATCGCTGCTTGGAACATTGGGATCGCGCAAAATTGTCAGCGGCTGCGTGTAGCTCTTTCCATTCACCGTCAGCTTGACCGTATACTTTCCCGGCGTGACGATTGGCCCGGCTCCTGCGCCTTCCAAGCCCCAGTGCGTAATCGGACGCGAGTCCTTATCGCGGAACCGCAGTTCGTCCCAGATGTGCGGGTTGTCAGGAGCCGCTGTGCGCAACGCCACCAGCCGCGGCGGTTCGTACCGCAAGTCCCACTCCACTCGATTCATTCCCGCCTTGCCGGGTGCTTTCAATTTTCTGATCACCTTGCCATTCGAGTCGAGAATCTCAATTTGCACCGGGCTTTTGTCTTTATCCGCGCTCGTCGCCGCAGCTTGTTCCGTATCTTCGGCGGCATCTTTCTTGCTTGGCTCTTTATTCTCCGCGCTCGTTTTCACTTCCGTCTTCAATGCGTATGTGATCGAAGCCCCACCGCCTCGCACAAACCGGTAAGTCGCGCGCGGTTCGAACAATCGCACTGCGTCATCCGACTTGTTTTTCGCGATCTGTTCGAGTGGCGTAATGTCGTCCAGGATATAAAGCCCCCGCCCGTACGTCGATACCACCAGATCGTGAAATTGTTTCTGCACCACCGCCCAAGAGACCGTCGCGTGCGGTAAGCCTTTGTCGAACGCCGTCCAGTGCGCGCCGTCATCCAGCGAATAATGCAGCGCATTCCCCGTGCCCGCGAACAGCAGCCCTTTGCAGTTGGGATCTTCGGCAATCACGCGAACGTACCCCAATTCTCCCTTCGGCAATCCGTCGCTGATCTTCGTCCAACTCTGTCCAAAGTCCGTCGTCTTGTAGATGAAGGGATCCCGATTATCCATCAGGTGAAAATCCACCGAAACGTAAGCCGTCCCCGCATCGAAATAAGAGGGCTGGATGCTTGTAATCGTTCCCCACGCGGGAAGCCCCGAGATATTCTTCGTCACATTATTCCACTGGCCGCCGCCGTCTTTCGTGTACCACACCTGTCCATCATTCGTTCCCGCCCAAATCAGTCCCTTCTGAATTTGCGACGGCGCAATCGCAAACACGACTTCGCCATAGAATTGGCCCAGATTATCGCCTTCCAGTCCGCCCGACGGAACAATCCGGCTGGGGTCATGCGTGGAAAGATCAGGACTCGCAACCGTCCAACTCCGGCCTCCATTCGTCGTTTTGAAAATCACCTGGCAACCGTAATAAACTGTGTTGTGATCGAACGGATCAATCGCCAGTGGTGGCGTCCAATGGCAGCGGTATTTCGTGTCATTCGGCGGTGAATCGAGTGTATGCAGCCAAGGACTCACCGAGCGCGCCAACTTCGTTTTCGCGTCCCAACGCGTCACTTCGTCCCCATAGCACGTCGCCCACACGATGTTAGGATCCGTAATATCCGGCACTGTCCAGCCGGACTCGCACCCGCCCATTCCGTGATCCCATCCAACTTCCTGCGGCCCGCCGTACCCGTATCCGCCTTCTGACAAACTCGGTCCGCGCATATTCCCATCGTCCTGCATATTGCTGTAGACGTAGTACGGAACCTGATTGTCCACGGTGACGTGATACATCTGCCCGATCGGCAGCGACACGCGATGGAATCCACGTCCATGCACCGTCGTAATCATTAATCCGCCATCATTGGTCAATGCAAAGTGGTCCGGATTCTTAGGGTCAATCCAGATATCGTGATTGTCGCCGCCCCACGGGACGTCCTTGAACGTTTCTCCGCCGTCCACCGACTCGTGGAATCCGCTGCTCGCCACATAAACCTCATCTTCGTTCCCGCTCGAAACTCCAATTCGGATGTAATACCCGGCGCGCCCGGTCAGTGACCTGTCGTAGCTCACTGCATGCCAATTTTCTCCGCCGTCATCCGAGCGCCACAATGAGCCCTGATCTTTCGTCTGAATCAACGCATACACACGGTCCGAATTCGTCGGCGCCACCGCGACGTCAATTTTTCCGACGGGCGGCTTCGGCAAGCCGTGGCCTTCAATGCGCGTCCACTTCGTGCCGCCATCGTGAGAAACATATACTCCGCTGCCCGGCCCGCCGCCGAGCTCCGCCCACGTGTGCATCACCACTTGCCATGTACCGGCGAACAACGTACTCGAATTGTGCGGATCCATTGACAGACCGGAGCATCCCGTGTTTTCGTCCACAAACAGCACGCGCTCCCAAGTTTTGCCGCCATCCGTCGTCCGGTAAACGCCGCGCTCCTGCTGCGGTCCCGTCGTGCGCCCCAGAGCGCACACGAAAACAGTATTCGGATCGGTTGGGTTGACCACCACGCGCCCGATTCTTCCCGTTGCTTCTAGACCCATGTTCGCCCACGTTTTTCCTGCGTCAGTGGACTTGTAGATGCCGTTTCCCATCACGTCGCTGTCGCGTATCGCCCACGCTTCGCCGGTCCCGGCCCACACCTCATCCGGATTCGAAGGCGCCACCGCCAAGGCTCCGATCGCCGCAGCCGGTTCTTTATCAAACACCGGCTCCCAGCGGTTCCCCCCATCCGTCGATTTCCAAACGCCGCCCGACGCCGCTCCCGCGTAATACGTGCTCTCATCTCCCGCAACGCCCGCAACCGACGCGACTCGATTCCCCACGATCGGCCCGACGAATCGGAATCGAAATTGATCCTGTTCCGCGGCCGCATTCCGCCGCTGTGCAACGCCAGCCGTTGCACACAGCGCGACACTCGCCGCCACCAGTAAAATCCTTCGACATTCAAGATTCGAAACTCGCATCTCGCCTCTCTTCTCTATGGAAATCACATTACCGCTCTGCTTTCGCTTCCAGTTCGCCAGCGGCACCGCCGTATTTTCGCGTCAGCGGGCCGAAGTCTATGTCCGCTCGAAATAAAGTCAAGGGCTGTTTTCACTTGCGGGCGCCGCCCCCCTTTTTCGCTCTTGAAGCCTCCAGCAAACGAACTTGAAGAAACATCTTCCACCTGTCTCTAACGGGACAGTCACCGCAGCAGCTCTTCAAATAAACTTCGCCTTGAACAATGCTTTACGCATTGTAGGCACGAATAAATGAGGGGCGGCCTCTCAATCCGCCACGCAACAAAGTTCCAGCGATTTTTTCTCGTTGTCCCCATCCGAATTACCTGCATTGGAAATTGCGCCTGGCAGTTGCGCAAGAAAATCGGAGGGACACCCGTGAAACCGAATATCAAATCAAGGCCAGACGCCAACAACACCCATGTTCGCAGTGGCTACAGCACATTCCAGAATAAGCCCCAGGCGCTGGTTGCACTCCGGCATCCGTCATTCACCCTCGAGGAAACGATCGTGCTTCGCGCTCTCGCCGGCGGAAAAACTGACAAACAGGTCTGCACCGAGCTTCGCATGCCTTCGAGCTCGTTCCACCGGTTGCTACGCGACCTCTGCGAGAAGGCAGGCGTTTCCGACCATCTATCCCTGCTCGTTTGGGCGCTGCGCCAAATGAAAAGCGGCGAAAGCAGAATCAACCATCGCGATGGCTATCCGCGCGTCGCTTAGAGACACCGGCAATTGCTCTTTTTGCCTTGAACAAGAAAGAGATCCTGTGACTCGTTTGAGTCACGCAAGATGGCTTCTGCGGGTTCGGCACATGTCTCCCGAACCCCAGACGGCTGTTTTGCGGCTCGAAGTTTCCGGCCTTTTTTACTCGCAAAACCCATCTCAGTGCTTTGCGCCAGGCCCAACTCAGGGTATGCTCTCCCTATCGTCCCTGCTATCCTCCAGAGTGGGAGAAATTGATGAACATTACAACGCGCCCCAGCGGCCTCGCCACAATTGTGGATGTTGCCGGTGATATCACCCTCTACAACTCTCCGGAACTCCGCAAGACCCTTATGGAATTGCTAAAGATACAAAAAGTTCCTCGCGTGGTTGTGAACCTGACCAACGTGAAATATATCGACAGCGCGGGCGTCGCTTGCCTTGTCGAAGCTCTGAAGGTTTCGAGGGAATCAAAGCTCGGCCTTGCTCTCTTTGGACTCAGCCGCGTGGCCAAAGAGGTTTTCGAGTTGACGCGTCTGATCAAAGTCTTCGAAGTCTATGGCACTGAAGAAGAGGCGGTCCGCGGCGTTCAGCCGGTCTCTTCTGGCGCCACGGCCTGAGATTCCTCTCATGTCCGTCACGGAGACAGTCGGTCAAGCAACGATCGACGCGCTCGCCTACCTTGGCGACCTCACAATCCTCACCGGCCGCTCGCTTCACGCCGTCGCCATAGCGCCCTTTCAAGGCCAGCGCATGCGCGTCGAGCGCGCCGTCCATCAGGCGATGGCTGTGGGCGTCGGTGCCGTTCCCATTCTTTCCCTCATATCTTTTTTTATCGGAACGATCCTCGCCCTTCAATCCGCCTACGAACTTCGCAGGTTCGGCGCCATGGAATTTGTCGCCAACGCCGTCGCTGTTTCCATGACGCGCGAACTTGGTCCGCTGATGACCGCCATCGTTGTCATTGGACGCTCCGGCTCTGCCTTTGCCGCCGAGATTGGCACCATGAAAGTGAATGAAGAAATTGACGCGCTTCAAACCATGGCGCTCGATCCCGTTCATTTTCTTGTCGCGCCCAAATTCGTCGCCATGGCCCTGATGCTGCCCTGCCTCACCACCTGGGCCGATTTCATGGGCGTCCTCGGCGGCTCTGTTTTCGGCGTTGCGGGCGCGGGTTTCACTTTCGGCTCCTATATTCACACAACCCTCAGCGCGCTCGTGCTTCGCGACATCGTTACGGGTTTGATTAAGAGCGTGATGTTCGGCATGGTGATCACCGCGGTGGGCTGCCAGGAAGGACTTTCCACCGGCTTGGGTGCCGAACAGGTGGGCCGTTCGACCACATCAGCCGTTGTAAAATCCATTTTCCTGGTCGTGCTGGTGGATTTGGTTTTCACCATGCTCTTTTACCTTACGGCACCGCATTCATGACTATGTCGAGCGCAAACGAATCGGACGCGCCGGTCAACGAGGGCGTCGCTATTTCCGTTCGCGATTTGCGCGTGCGCTATGGTGATCGCGAAGTTCTCCACGGCATCACCTTTGACGTGAAAGCTGGGGAGACCATGGTTATTCTCGGAGGCTCGGGCTCCGGCAAGAGCACCCTTCTTCGCACCTTGATGGGTCTCGAAAAACCCTCCGGTGGTGAGATTTGGATTGGCGGTAAAAATCTGTGCTGCATCTCCCCGCACGACATGGCCGAGCTTCGGAAAAAACTCGGCGTTTCGTTTCAGAGCGGCGCGCTCTTTGGCTCAATGACCGTCGGAGAAAATGTTGCTCTTCCGCTTCGCGAGCATACGCGGCTCGACGACTCCACCATCGAGGTCATGGTGCGGTTGAAACTCGAAGAAGTGGGCCTCTCCGGCTACGAAGATTACATCCCCGCGCAACTGAGCGGCGGCATGAAGAAGCGTGCCGCGGTCGCTCGCGCCCTGGCCATGGATCCCGAAGTTCTATTTTTCGACGAGCCTTCCGCAGGCCTCGATCCCATCATCGCCGCGGGCATCGACGATCTGATTCTGAAATTGAAAAAGGCCTTCCGAATGACCATTGTCGTCGTCACCCACGAACTCGCCAGCGCCTTCCTGATCGCCGATCGCATGATCTTGGTCGACAAGGGAAACGTAACCGCGCTCGGCACAGTGGAAGAACTAAAGTCGAGCCAACAGCCTCGCGTGCGTCAGTTTCTTGACCGTGTCCCAGAGCCAGACGTTGCCGAAGACGAGGGCTTCCTCGACCGCCTCACCGAGCATTTGCGTTTATAGCGCTGCCTTTCCAGGGTCCCTGTGGCAGCGCGTCTTGAAAAATGCTGAGTGGACGTTTCGAGTGCGGGTCGTGTTATACTCCGCCGGCTTGACGGGCTCACCGTCAAACTTAGCTTTTCCGCGGATATTTGAGAGGCGCTATTGCAAGCCAAACGCGAACGCGCGTTCGTCGGAGTGTTCGTTCTTGTCGCGGTAGGTCTCCTCGTGGTGACTCTTTTCTCGTTGTCCGGAGTTTTCGGCCGTGCTGAACCAATTTACGTTACCTACTTCAAAAATGCCGGCGGCCTCGGACCAGGTTCCGAAGTGCGTTACGCCGGCGGCCCTCCCGTCGGCCGCGTGGTGTCCGTCCGCAGCGACCCGCAAGATCCCACGCACATGGAAGTCAAGTTTCGCGTTGACGACGAAGTGCCCGTGAAAACAGACAGCAAGGCAAAAATCTCAAGCCTCGGAGCCCTCGGTGAAAATTTCCTCGGAATCGTGCCCGGAACCGCGGCCGCTCCACGCGCGCGCCCAGGTGCGGTTTTGGCTGCGGTGAACTATGCGAGTTTCGATGAACTCGCCGCGAAAATAAACGATCTTGCGCCGCAAGCAACGCAGCTGTTGCAAAATCTGAATGCGCGCGTCACCGAGTTGCAGGAAACCATTAAGCGCGTCAACGGGCTTCTCGACGCGCAAAATCGCGCGAACATCGCGGCGAGCCTCGCGAACGTCCGCGGCATGCTCGCGGAAGATCGCCCCGTGCTGCACTCCACGCTGAATAATCTGAACAGCACCAGCGCCAAGCTCACTCCATTGATGGACGACTTCAAGAAGACGATAAATCAGGCCAATACCGCCCTGTCGCACGTGGACGCCACGCTGGTGGAAAACCGCCCCGACTTGCGGCAAGCAATCGTGCAAATGCGCGCTACTCTCACCTCCGCATCCACGCTCGTCGATCAGATCAACACCACACTGAACATCAATAGCGATAACATTGATGAAATCATCGCAAACATGACCAACATAACCGAAAACTTGAAATCATTTACCGACACCATCAAGACGCGCCCCTATACGTTGATTCGCGCTTCCGAACCTGCGCCGCACGTGCCCGGGAAGCCACTCAAACCCCAAGAGCAAAAATGAATATGCACTTCGACCAAAAACGAATCGCCAGCGCTCTCGTTTCTCTTTTGATGTTCACGGGAATTATCGTCACGGCGAACTGCGGCGCGGCGCGGCCCGTGAAATACTACACGTTGAATCCCGCGCCCGTTCCTGAGCCTTCCGTTTCCGTGGAGAGCGACGCACCGCTTCCCGTCACAATTCTCATTGGACGCATCACCGCCTCGCATCTTTATCTCGACAGCCCCATTGTTTACAGCGCCGGCAGCGTCGAACTCGGTACCTACCCGGATCATCGCTGGGCCGAGGTCCCGACCGAAATGCTCGAAACGATGCTGACGCAATCCCTGCGCGCCAAAGGAAAATTCCGCTCCGTCGGACGCCTCGGCAGCAGCGCCAGAGGCGATTACATTCTCCGCGGCCATTTGTATTCGCTCGAAGAAGTCGATTCGCCTTCCCTCGTCGCGCGCTTTTCTCTCTCTCTTGAACTGTTCCAGCCCAAGACGGGCAACGTCGTTTGGAACCAGTCCTACAGCCACGATGAACCTGTTAACAGGAAAACCGTCCCAGCAGTCGTCGAAGCCCTCCGCCAAGACGTGCTCGTCGGTCTCGATCAGCTTACAAACAGTCTCGACACCTACATTTCCACCAAAGCTTCGCGCTGACACGAGATTTCGTGCCCTTTCCTGTTACTGCGCGGAGCTGACCTGTGTGCAGAACGCACAACGCCGCGCTGCAATTGGAATTTCGCTAAGGCACTCTGGACATTTGCGTGTTGTCGGATCCGCGGGCGGCTCCCGGCGCGATCTGGCAATCAACGCGTTCACCGGAACGACCACGAAAAAGTATACCGCCGCCGCGATAATCAGGAACGACAGCAAAGCATTGATGAAATTCCCATACTCAAACTTGCTGCCGTTGATCGTGAACGTTAGCGCGGAAAAATCGGGTTGTTTCACAATCGCTGCGATCAACGGAGTCAGCAGATCTTTTACAAGGCCAGTAATCACAGCGGTGAAGGCCACTCCAATCACGATCCCCACCGCCATATCCACTACGTTGCCTCTGAGCAGAAATTGCCTGAATCCTTTCGTCATGTCACGCTCCTTCATTTAAGAGAAGCAAATACTTGGCCCTACTTGGCCGCCTTGCCGAATGTCAGCCGCAACCCAGTCGAAAGCAATAAATCATTTCCCTTGATTCCAAAGGGCGGGTTGCTCAGGTAATTGTCCGTGAACGTGGTCTGCCAACCAAGCCAGTTATTCAGCTTTGTCGCAAGCGTGGAATTAAACGTATACCGATAGCCATTCGGCCCGCTGATATTAGGATAAAGAGTGAAGTTTTCGCTAAAATTCGTGCGGCCGCTCACCTTTGTATCAAATTCCTCTCCGAGTTCAAGCTCCGCGTTCCTCTGCGTGACCGCCGCAAACGTTAGAAGCGGTGGTGGCGGCGCTGGATTCACCAACGAATACGACGAGAAATACTCCTGGTTGTATCCGGCTCCGGCAAAGACATCGAACGTCGTATTCTTGGTCTTGATCAAATGGTATCCAATGCCGCCCGCAATCACGTTCTGAAGGTCCAGATGCTGCAGTTGGTTCGAGTTGAAATCGGTGGACGCATAGGCAAACACCCTCGCGCCAATATCGATATCCCCGCGCACTCCTCCCTGGATTTGGTGCGCAATCGTCTGGCTCGGAGAGGTATTGTCATTCCTTCCGTATACTATGGTTGTGTACGCCGTGATCTTGTCTCGATCCGTCTGACGAATCGCCTTCCCGGCTAGCGTGTACGACAACGTCGCCGAATTGCCTCGAGTCAAACTCAGGCCCGTGTCGAGCGTGCCGCTCCAATAATCGCTCAAATGCGGATGTTGCAATCGTTCCATCGTGGCATCGTAGGCGGCCTCTTCCGAATCGGATCGGATCACCACGATCGCATCCTTGGAAGTCGTCACCACTCCTGTCGCTGCGGTTGAAATCTCGATTTTCCCGTCGCTCGTCGTAGTCACAGGTCCCACAACCATCTGTCCCCCGTTCAGACCAACATGCAGCGGCTCCGTCGACGTGATGCTGTCAATCGCCGCCCACTGAACCGTCACTTCGCCGGCGGATTCGGTCTTAATGACCAGTGTCTTTGCGTCTGATTTCTCAATCGTGCCCGTCAACCGATCCCCATTCTTCAACGTGATCTGGTCCGCAAACAGGCTCGGGCACAACAACACAAGAACAACCAAAAGCACTGTCGATTTTATTTTCATATTCTCCATGCCTACCTTTAATTTGGATGTCTCCCAGATTAATGATGCGACCAACCCCTGATTTGTGTCATGGCAGATTTTGGCCAGCCTGCGAATTCACAAAAGTACAAACATCTGCGGCTCGAACCCACCAGGCTAGTACCTGAAATGGCTGCCCTCACACAGTAATTCACTCCGTGTCAATGAGTTACGCCAGATATTTCCTTGAATTCATCGTTTGGAGTTCGAATTGCCCTTTAGCAAGTCGTTCAACTAGGCACACACTTTTGGGAGGATAGGCTATGAAGGTATTGAAGGGAATTTTGGCAGGGGGCTTACTCCTCCTCGCTCTTGGATTCGCGTCGTCAGCAAAAGCGGACGCTGTTACGTTGCAGCTGACTCAATGCAACACGGTTGGACTTTGTAACATTGGGCATATCGATCTCTCCACGTCAGGTTCTGGCTCGAGCGAAGTGATTGATGTTGCGGTTACAATGAATCCAGGCTTTGGGCTCTTCGGTAACGGAGTTGGGAATGGCGCAATTGGTTGGAACGGCACAGGACTTTCCGGCACATCCGGCGTTTCCTCACCATTTTCCGCGGGAACCGGAGGCAACTTCTCCATGTTCGGAAACTTCGCGTTCAGCTTGACGGGCCCTCCGGCATCCGGCGCGGTCTCGTCTCTTTCGTTTCAAATCACATGCACCAACGGCTGCACGACGGTTGGCCAGGTCAGCGACTTCGCCGTTCATGTGATTAACACGAGCACCGGCCTCACTGGCTTTGATGCAACCAGCGGAGCGCCTACACCTGAACCAGCGTCCTTGTTGCTTCTCGGCACAGGCTTGCTGGCGATGGGCGGCATAGCCCGCCGGAAACTCGGCGCCTCGTAGTTTTTGGCATTAAGCTGTTCGGGGAGTAGAGGTGCTTTGTTTGGTTGATATACCCGCACGAGGTTCCGCTGCTCCCAGCGGCTGCTATCCTGAAGAACTCCTCCATCCAATTACTCGCCGAGCTGGTACTCCATGACGGGCAACACACGTCCTTTCCGGATCGCTGAAGTTTTCTCACCGATGCACACAGCGCCTTGTCGCGCATAAAACGCCTCCGCATACGGGTCCGATACCAGCACAATTCTCTGGAAACCCAAGTCGCGCGCCACGCTGACCGCGTAGTCCCACAACCGCTGCCCGTATCCCTTGCCTATATCATCCGGTTCGATGAACAGATCGTCCAGCTCCACCGTTCCCGGATCAATCGGCACCAGGCTGCAAAATCCCACCGGCTTCCCCGCCGCTTCCAGAATGTACACGTGAAAATCCGGCATAAACTTTTCAGGCCGCAGCGTTAAATCCGGTCTCACGTCTTCGAGAAACGCGCGATCGTACGGCCAGTGGGCTTTCGAGCGCATCGCCAAATCGGTAAGAAAGCCACTCTCTTCCGGATGCGCGCGCCGAATTTGCAAAATCTCATCCATGCGATTTAGTGCTCCAGCGAACGTCCCGTCGCGTCACCCCATCTCACCCATTTAGATGAATAAATCGCGAAAGCGTCTCGCGCCAGCGCTTCTTGCCGCGCGGAAAAACTTATCTTACTTACACGTTCGATTTCCGCTACACTTCGCCCGTGCCACGCTCGTGACAGATGACGCGAAAGTGTTTTTGCGTCGCACAGCACTCCATTATGTGGCGACTCAAGAATCCTTGTGGGTTGTGGCTTTTTACCCTGAACGAAGTGAAGGGCAGCCACAACATGAGCCCTGCACTTGCAGTGCGGCTTTAGCCGCTGAAGTACCGACTTTGCAGTTCCCCGCACAGGCGCTTAGGAGGTAATTTGCCCGGAGGCGTCCAGCCACCACCGGCAGTGATCGTCGACTCGCCGCTACGCGTGCAGTCGCGCTCCCCTCTCGATTATCCGCCTGCTCGCGACATGCCGGTCGCCTCCTGGGTCTATGCCCTAGCGATTTTCGCGACGCTCTTCCATTTCACTTTTGCCGGGCGGTATGGCTACTTCCGCGACGAACTCTATTATGCCGCCTGCGGACAGCATCTGGCTTGGGGCTACGTGGATCACGCGCCGCTGATTGCTTGGGTCGCACGCCTCTCGCGAACCCTTCTCGGTAATTCGCTCTTTGGGCTGCGATTTTTCCCGGCGCTCGCGGCCGCCGGCAAGGTGATTCTCGCAGGCTGGATGGCTCGGGAACTTGGAGGCCGCCGCTTTGCTCAATCTCTCGCAGCGGTCGCGGTGCTTGTCGCGCCCATCTACCTCACATTCGACAGTTTTCTCTCCATGAATTCCTTCGAGCCACTCTTCTGGATGGCCTGCGCGGCGATTCTGATGCGCATTCTGAACGGCGGCTCGGAAAAGTTGTGGCTGCTATTCGGCGTGGTGGCGGGCGTCGGCATTTTGAACAAGCATTCAATGCTCTTTTTCGGCACCGGGATATTCATTGGCCTCTGGCTCACCTCGGCGCGCCGTGAATACTTAAAGAAGTGGATCTGGCTCGGCGGCGCCTTTGCCTTTCTGATTTTTCTGCCAAATCTGATTTGGGAAATTCGCAACAGCTTTCCGACGATTGCCCTGCTTCACGCCGTGATCGGCACGAAATACACTACGCTGACTCCATGGCAATTCATCTGGCAGCAGACCCTGCTGACCTTGCCTCTCTCAACGCCGATATGGCTCACCGGCCTTTGGTTCTTGTTCTGGAATCCCACACGCGACGCCGTTTCCGCCACCTCGGGCGACGTCGAGTACAAAACTGCCTATGGCGTCGCACGCGCCCGCATTCTCGCGCTTGGTCAACGATCCCCGCAGGGAATTTACGCCCCGCTGGCCTGGGCCTATGTCGTCGTCCTCGTGGAAATGATCGCATTGCATGGCAAGATTTATTATCTCGCGCCAGCCTATCCAATGCTCCTTGCCGCCGGCGCCGTGTGGATCGAGTCGCAATTGCCGACGCGTGCGGGAAAATGGCTGAGGCCGGCGCTGTATAAGGCAATAATCGTCGCGCCTCTCGTCGTAGGCGGCTTGATTGCCGCTCCGCTCGCCATGCCAATTCTTCCCGTGAATGCCGCCGTGAAATATTCGCGCTTCTGGGACGTAGACGCCATTCATCCGGAAAATGTCCCGCTCGGCAAACTTCCACAGCTTTTCGGAGACATGTACGGCTGGCGCCATCAGGTCCAGGCTATCGCGAGAGTATTCGACGCGTTGCCCGCCGCTGATCGCTCGCAATGCGCCATCCTCGCGCTCAATTATGGCGAGGCTTCAGCCGTGGATTACTTCGGTCCCGCATATCGTTTGCCGCCCGCCATCAGCGGACACAATCAATACGGCCTGTGGGGTCCGCGCGGATATACGGGCGACGTCGTGATCACCATCGGCTACACGGAAAATCAATTGCGGAATATTTTCGGCGAAGTGACGCTCGCGGCGCGCATCTCACCGCCCTACGCCATCCCTGAAGAATCGAATCTCCCCATCTACATCTGCCGCAAACCCAAAGCTCCGCTGCCGCAAATGTGGCCCCGCCTCCGCTGGCTCGGCTGAATTGCTCGCTGCGCCACAAAACTCAACCGGAAACTTTTTGGGATCATTTCTTAGATGACGCACAACCACCGCTGCCATGCCGCCAGGCGAGACGAAAGTTCGAACCGCGCGGGAACCATGAATTCTGAAATGCGAAAGCGGAGTTGGCAAACGGACTACCTGTCGAATTACCGCCCGGGTGTTTTCGGTACAGGCGAAGAGGAATTCTGACTGGATGACTGGTTCGACGATTGATTGCCTTGCATCACTGCCCGCGGAGCGCTCAACCCCGCCACATCGGAGCCCAACCCGAGTTTTTGCAGACTCAGCGCGTCGAGCTTGCCTGTTGGCGGAAGCCCATTCGCTGTTTGGAAACGTCGCAGCGCCTCTTGCGTGCCGCCGTCCCATTTTCCATTCGGATTGCCCGAGTAAAATCCGCCGCGCTCGAGCGCTGACTGAATTTCCTCGGTGCGATCAGCGGCCGGCTGCTTCGGCAGCGTGATGTGATGGCGCTTTTTACCGCGATACTTGGAGCGCCGTCTGTGCGTTAACGCTGACGCCTTATAAGACGCGTTTCGCAATCTCGCCTTGCCCGATTTCGGGGTCATGGTTTTGCGGGACGCGACCTGAGTTTTCGCGTGTACCTGATGCGGAGTCCCACTCGCACGCAGCGGCGCAAACCAAAACGCCACGGCCAGCAAAACGACTCCCATCAGCCCGCGTCTCGCCATTTTCAAAGCTCGCACCCGCAAATGCTCTCTCATTTGGCCCTTTTTACTAATCTGCAAATTCTACTCCCCGGCTCGCGGAATCGTCCCCGCCCGGAACACGGTGTACTGGTCTCCTGTTCCATCCGGATGCAGGACCTTAAACAGCACATCCTCGCCCGGCTTCAGCTTGGCAATTTCCCGCTTGTAATCCTGCAGATTCGTTATCGCCACGTGGTTGATTTCGACAATCACGTCGCCGCGCAGGAACTTGATGTCGTCCGCGAAACTGGCCGGTTCCACATCGCTGGCAATCACGCCCGGCTGGTTCGCGCTCAATCCCAGATGCCGCGAAATTTCCGGAGTCAGCCCTTCGACGTGCAGACCAAACGACGTCGGCGCTGTTTCCACATCACCCGAGACTGGATCTACGCCCGCCGAAGTATCGTCCGGGAAAATCTTGGACATGTCCGCGACGTTCACCGATACCGTCTTCACTTTCCCGGCCCGCACATAACTCAGTGCCACCGCATGCCCCACCGGCGTTCCAATCACCGGATTAATCAGATCCGATCCGGCGCGCACCGCATGCCCATTGATCTGCGTGATCACGTCGCCCGGCTGAATCCCTGCCCTCGACGCTGGACCACTCGGCGCTACATATTGCACCACTACGCCATTCGGCGCGCCTAGTTCCTTGTGCAACAGCACGTCGCTCGTCTGGTCATCCTGGAACTTAATTCCGATCGAACCGCGTGTTACGTGTCCTTGCGTAACTAACTGGTTGTAAATGTTGATCGCTGTATTCGACGGCAGCGCGAATCCCACTCCTTCAAACCCGCGGCTGCCCGTATAAATCGCGGTGTTAATCCCAATGACCTCGCCGGCCAAATTCACTAGCGGGCCGCCCGAATTTCCCGGATTGATCGCCGCATCCGTCTGAATAAAATTTTGGAATTGCGAGTTGCCGATGTTCTGCCGGTTCGTCGCGCTGATGATTCCCGCTGTTACGGAGCCGTTCAGCGAAAACGGGCTGCCGAATGCCAGCACCCAGTCGCCTACTTTCGATCCTTCCGAATTCCCCAGCCGCGCGACCGGCAAATCGTGCCCCGCGTCGATTTTGACTACCGCGAGATCCGTCTGCTTGTCGTAACCGATCACTTTCCCACTGTAATGCGTCGCATCACCGTCGATGGCCACTTGAATTTTCGTCGCGCCGTTAATCACGTGATCGTTCGTCAGGATGTAACCTCTCTTGTCTACAATCACGCCGGAACCCAGGCTCTTTTCGGCCTCTGGGTCTTGCTGCGCGCCGGGGTTTTGACTGAAATACTTGTTGAAGAAGTCCTGGAATGGGTCCTGGCCGCGAGTCCCGGTGCCGCGCTTGTCCTTCGGCGCTTCGAACACCTGTGTCGTCGAAATATTCACCACGGCAGGCTCGACGCGCGTCACGATATTCGAAAACCCGTTCGACAAATTAACGGGGTCGGGAATCGTAAGCAGCATAGGACCGTTCGGGTCTCCCGGACGTACCGCCGCTACTTTTCCGGGAATCAGTGTACCTACAAGGATTCCAATGCCGAGGGTCAGCGCCAGCAGCATGCTCGCAAAGATCTTCCGGTGCCGCACCCATGTAACCAGTTCCAAGAACTGAATGCCCATTGCTGCTCCCTCCGACCGTGCCCCCGCTTTTCGCCAGGCTGGAAGTTGGAGTATATCACCAGCCTCGTGCGTTGCCTGTCGACTCCGACTATTTTCCCAGCATCCCCCGCCCGCGTCACCTGTCCTCATGGTCAGCAATGCCCGCACCGATATGCCCCGCCGCGCCCCCAAGTCTGCAGGAATCGCCATTCGGGTCTGCCCCGCACCTATTTGGACTCGTCTTTTCACCCATCGTTAGCCTCACGAAGCCGTAGCCCCGTTCGACTCTGCCCGGCGCACTGGAGTACCTCTGTCGTTTCTGAAAAATTCCCGCGTTTGTGCTACGCTTGCTCGAGAGGTTCGCAGCGGGATGCAAGCAGCAGCGCAGCACGAATGTCCGCGGACAAAATTCTTCAATCAAACGCCAAATCGCGAGCGAATTTCTTCCAATTCTAATCGGTACAACAAATTATTAGAATTGCCCGTAACTTACACAAAACAAAAGACCGCGCCCATTTCTAATCGGTACAAAATGGCACTTTTTGCGCAGCGCGTTTTCGCCCAAACTTCCCGCAACGCGCAAGCTTGCGCTACCGTCCAACCACGGTGATTTGAAAGTGAAGAAGATTCGCTGATGCTCGCGCTAACCCTCTACGAAAAAATTTGGAACGCGCATGTTGTGCGCGAAGTCCCCGGCCAACCCTCGCTCATCTATATCGATCGTCACCTGATTCACGAAGGCACTTCCCCGCAAGCATTCGCCGGACTGAAAGCTGCGGGCCGCAAAGTCCGCCGCCCGGAACTAACTTTCGCGGTGATGGATCATTCCGTCTCCACAAAGAATCGCGAGTTGCCGGTTCTCGACGCCGACGCCGCTGGCCAATTTGAAGCCCTCGCGAAAAATTGTCGTGAAAGTGGCGTGCGCCTCTTCGACATGCACAGCCGCAATCAAGGCATTGTGCATATCATCGGCCCCGAACTGGGGATCACGCAGCCGGGCTTCACGATTGTCTGCGGCGACAGCCACACATCCACGCACGGAGCCATGGGCGCGCTCGCGTTCGGCATCGGCACCAGCGAAATCGAGCACGTCCTCGCCACGCAATGCCTCTCGCAATTCAAATCGAAAACCACGCGCATTGACGTGAAGGGAAAACTCGGCGGCGGCTTGGCGTCGAAAGACATTATTCTCGCCATTATCGGCAAACTTGGAATCGCCGGCGGCAATGGCCACGTTTTCGAATACACGGGCGACGCCATTCGCGCGCTCTCGATGGAAGCGCGCATGACCATTTGCAATATGTCCATCGAAGCGGGCGCGCGCGCGGGGATGGTCGCTCCCGACGAAATCACGTTTGCATATCTTGAAGGCAAGCCCTTTGTGCCGCGCGGAAAAGATTTTCAGCGCCTCGTCGAGCATTGGAAGACTCTGCCGTCCGATCCCGGCGCGAAATTCGACGAGACGGTCGAACTTGACGCCGCGAAGCTCGCTCCGCAAGTCACCTGGGGCACAAATCCCGGCATGGTCACGGACGTGACCTCGCGCGTTCCCGATCCCGCGTCATTTGCGAATGACGTTGATCGCCAGGCCGCCGAGCGCGCCCTTGTCTACATGGACCTCAAGGCCGGCACGCCCATCACAGACATTTATCTCGATCGCGTGTTCATTGGCTCCTGCACAAATTCGCGCCTCGAGGATTTGCCCACAGCCGCAAAAGCCGTCGCAGGCAAGCACGTTGCGAAATCATTGAAACAGGCGCTCGTCGTTCCCGGCTCGCGCCGCGTGAAAGCACAAGCGGAAGCCGAAGGCCTCGACAAAATTTTCCGCGACGCCGGATTCGAGTGGCGCGACGCCGGATGCAGCATGTGCATCGGTATGAACGACGACGTTCTCCAACCGCATGAGCGCTGCGCCAGCACGTCGAATCGCAATTTCGAGGGCCGCCAAGGAAAAGACGGACGCACCCATCTCGTCAGCCCGCTGATGGCCGCCGCCGCCGCGATCGAAGGCCACTTTGTCGACGTCCGCCACTGGCGCAACGGAGCCGGGCGCCCCTACGGAGAAACATAGAACACTCATGAAGCCATTCACAAAACATACAGGACTGGTGGCGCCGATGGATCGCGTGAACGTGGACACCGATCAAATGGTGCCTAAGCAATTCCTGAAATTTCTGACGCGCGAAGGCTACGGCCGCGTGCTGTTTTACGACTGGCGCTATTTGCCGGGCGAAAAACCAAATCCGGATTTTGTGCTGAACAAGCCGCGTTACAAAGGCGCATCGGTTCTGCTGGCGCGCGCAAATTTCGGTTGCGGCTCCAGCCGCGAACACGCGCCCTGGGGCATCGGCGATTACGGGTTTCGCGCCATCATCGCGCCCAGCTACGCGGACATTTTCTACAACAATTGTTTCAAGAATGGAATTCTGCCGCTGACGCTTCCTGACAAAGACATCGACGAGCTTTTCGCGCGCACGGAAAAAAACGAAGGCTACACGCTTACGGTCGATCTTGAAAGGCAAATGGTCACGGACGGAAAAGGCTTCGAGCGCTCATTTGAAATCGATCCGTTCCGCAAGCGCTGCCTCTTGAAAGGCCTCGACGACATCGGCCTGACGCTCGAACACGAGCCCGACATTTCGGCCTACGAAGAAAAAGGTTTCCCCATCCCCGAAATGGTCGATGCCGTAGACATAAAATTCTATTCTCCGCAAAATTAAATTCCGAATTTCAATTTTCTTGATTTGAATTTTAGTGCTTGATTGTGGCACGCGTTTGGCAAGCGAAAACGCAGGCGGGCGGCAGATTGCGCCAAATGACTTTGGTTTCGACGGAATCGAAATAACGGCTGAGCGTGGGACGAAGACTGAGACGGCGCAGGCGCCCATTCGCGAATTGCATGCCGTGAATATATTGATATTGAGTGAACACCGTGTTCTCGCGCATAAAAGGCATGAGGCGTTCGAAGATTTCGTTGCGTTGCGTTTCAGACATGAACCCGAGACCGAGAGAAGAAGCCACCGCGTCGACGTGATCGTAGCCTCGGCGTTGAAGTTCGGAATCGAGATTCGCAACGTTGGCGTTGATAAGCACCATGCGCGGGTCTTTGAACTTCCTTCGCAGATGGCTGCAAAAGCGAGGATTGATTTCGAAGACAAGCAACCTCGATGACGCCGGCAGCGCATCGAGCAGGCATTGCGTGATAGCGCCCGTGCCAGCCCCTAATTCCAGCGCGATCCGCGCCCTCGACAAATGCAGCGGCGCGAGCATTGCGGAGGCCAGATGAGGCGAACTTGGTGCGATCGCCGCCGTAGTATAAAAATCGTTTAACGCTCCGGTGGCAAATACTCGAAAGCTCATGTGTCAGCGTCCCCTGAAAAAATCTGCGCAGACCCTCGAGCCGGGATTTCGGGTTTGCAAGTGTGCCGAACCGAAATATACACCATTTGCGTGTGGCGGGTGCGTCGCTTTGTAAAGAATTTCGCAACGGCACAACAACGACGTGCCGCGAGACGTCATTTGCGGCGCGCGCTCAATGTGGCGTGGGCGTTTTAAGCAGGCCGAAATCGATCAGTCCATTGGCCACGAATTGCACGGCGAGCGCGACGAGCAAAAGTCCCATCAAGCGCATCAGAATGCGAATTCCCGTTTCGCCCAGATACCGACGGACACGGTCGGCGCCCGCAAGAATCAAATACGCAGCGAGTGACGACACGATGATCGCGGCATAAACAATGCCGCGTTCCCACAGCGTGTGCGATTCGCCCACGAGCACCATCACCGTGGAAATCGCGCCGGGTCCCGCGAGCATCGGCATGCCGAGCGGAATAATGCTCGCGTCCTCTTTTGCAGTTCCCTCTTTCGTTTCTTCGGGAGTGGAGCGCTGGCCGGATTGCTTCGCTTGCAGCATGTCGATGCCGATTTGCATAAGAATAATTCCGCCGGCAATTTTGAATGCGGGAAGCGTGATGCCGAAAAGCTTGAAAATCAAACTGCCTGCGAGAGCGAACGAGCACAGAACGATGGCGCAGGTCCACGCGGAGCGGCGCGCCATGCGGCGGCGTTCCGCGTGCGGCGAGTCCGCGGTCATCACCAGAAACATGGGAATCACGGCAAACGGATCAACGAGAAAAAATGTGGAAGTGAGCGCGAGGAGCGCGAATTCGAGAATGGCGATGAGCGAGCCGGGCATGTTCGAGTTTGAGGCGCGTCCGTTGCGCGCGATTGCGCGGAGCGGCGA
>DATGJE010000069.1:0-5974 GCA_035295305.1 Candidatus Acidiferrales bacterium
GAACACTCCTTCCAAGGCATCTCCCCCTCCCTATTACAGGAGGAAGTGTTACCTATGTGTTCGGTACAATGTGTTACCTATGTCTCAGGCCGCTCAAATGCCCGCTCCGTTTACATCTTGCAAAGCGAAAGCACGCACGTCCGGGTGAAACCGCGAAGATCGTGGGTTCGATCCCCACGCCCCGTCATCAGGAAGTTTGCGAGACCTTTTTGCCGTTTCCCGCGCCAGTTGTCCCTATCGGGATTTCAGCGTATGTTGGCGCATCAACGAGCTCTTCATTGCTGCCCATGCACCCAGCGAGTAGGCTATCGAGCCATACACGACGCCCGTCGTGATGGTTTGTAAAAAACAGTCACCGCAATTACTCCCAAAAAGATAGGTCACCGTGCCGCTCCAACCCTGCTCGCTCGTAACATAAAAAAACACCAACGCGGCAGGAACGACCCACGTCCATTTCGCGGATTTGCATTGGAGATATCGATTAACGAAAAACCCTCCAATAAGTTCTAGCGTGACCTGGGCTGGGAAAAACGGGGGCGAGAGAAGCTCATCGCCCACCCTTGGGTTGATGATGTGCTCAATGATAACTACAAGAAACACCACGACAAGATCAATGGCAACGGCGCTGATCAAAACATGGATGCTATAGAATCCAATACCATCAAGCCATGTTGTGGAACGTTTGCCGCTGTTTTGCGTCGTCTCAACCATATTGTGCGTAAGGGTTTCGCTCGACAGCTTATACTACATTGTACCCCAAATCCCTTAGTTCACCATGCGCTGGCCGATCTGTTCCGATTGTTCCAATTGTCTCGGCAGAGCGGTTGCAACGCCGTGCATCCGTGGGGCTTATTGAAGTAACTATGACTCGATTCCCAGCACCGCCATTGAACTCTCAAGCCCATTTAGCCGGTTAGCCCGCGGCGGATTTGAAAGCGGCTGCGGCGTCTTCGGCGCGGTTATACACGTCGAAAACCGTGAGTAGTCTCGTCATTTGCAACATGTCTCGCATTCGCGTATTCAGATTCGCAAGTTTGATCTCTCCGCCGGCGTTTTTTGCCGCCGCGTAAAGGCCCGCAAGCGTGCCTAGGCCGCTGCTGTCGATATACGAGACTCCGCCGAGATCCAACACGACTCGGTTCGAAGTGCCGAGCACGTTCTTGACGACTTTGCGCAAGTGAGCGGACTCCTCGCCGAGCACAAGCCTTCCGGAGCACTCCACAATTGTGGCGTCGCCGTGCTTGCGAGCCGTGGCGTGCAATGTCATCGGCGCCTCCAACGCAATTCCCCGGAGCGACTAGCAGATCCAAATGAAGCGCACGCTCGCGCAGGAATCAACGAAACTTTATGCGGCTATTTTGAAGAATGCAAGTCTGCAACGGGTGCGAATACGAGTTGCGGTCGGGTGTTGCAGAAATCACGGAGCTTGCGTCGCGACAACGCCGATATCGACCGTGGTGTTCCCTTTCTTCATCGACGGCACGGCGCAAATGTAGAGCAGGACTCCGGTAACCGGTGCGCGAACATCTTCAATCGTCTTACCGAAAAAATCCGTGATGTATCCGAGCTTCATTCCCTGCTGCACATACGTGCGTTTTTCCACCAGCGGATAGAAAATCCCGTCGTGAGCGCTGGTTCCTGTGACGACCTTCGCAAACCAGACGGGATTTTCGACCGACGCAAACGTTCCGGGCAGCATTTTCAGATAGCGCATCACATTCACCGAGCCGCGGACCAGGGCGTTCACATCTTCAGGCTGAACGGTCCCCGCGTAACCTGCCTCAACGGTGATTGCCGGTTTGCCTCGCGTCAGCGCCGTATTGTCCACGTAGTGCGAATCGTTCGGATCTTTCGTGCGCCCCGTGTCGATGATTATGTGATCCAGACCAAATGCGAGCACCATTTCGTGCGTCGCTGCGTCCAACTTTTCGTCGCCCGTCTTCGGCCAGTAGCTGTACGGCTGCAAGCTCTCGTCCAAGTCGCCGCCGTGCATGTCGATCAGGTAATTGCACGGCTCGATCACCTCTTTCGTAATCAGCCACGATGCCCGTTCGGTCTGCGTGCCGTCCGGTTTCCCCGGGAACATGCGGTTCATGTTCTTCCCATCGACCGGATTCAGATGCGGCACTTTCTGCTCGAACGAATTCACATTCACCAGGGGAACCAGAATCACCGTGCCGGAAATTTCCTTCGCATCGAGATGCTGAATCAATTTTTCGACGGCGATGATCGACGCGTATTCCGTGCCATGCGAGCCCGCGACGATCGCAAGCACAGGGCCCGGCTTCGCGCCATGAACTACGACGACGGGTATATTCGTCGCCGCGTCCACGCCCGCGGGCACATTGATGTAGCCGGTGGCTTTTTCGCCCTCCGCCGCGCTTGCGGTGCCCACGGTGAAATTGCTTTGCTGCGCGTAAACCGTTATCGCAACGAAACAACAAATGGCCGGCAAAATTACTCGCATCGAACGACGCATTTTCGCCCCCTTAGCGCGCTCCACGGGAACCAGCGCTCGCACCGGAATCAGACGAAATCACCAGCGAATTGAACAATAGCGGAAACGTATTTTCCGGCTGGCCCCGGAACTGGCAGCGGAACCCGATGAGCACGACGCGCCCCTTTCCGAAGGGAACCGACACGGCCGCCACTTTGCCTTCGATCAATTTTTCGCCCAAAAGCCATCCGCTCATCAGCGGGTTCGTCTTCGGGTACACCGCGAGAATACGTATGCCATCGTGGTCGCCCAATTGTGTGAATGGGTTTGTCTTGCGTTCATTGCTGCCTGTAAACCGGGGCGGGCCGGCCGGATCTTTCGGATCCCACACATCGAACGCTTCAGAATTCACGAAAAATGCGACGGAATTTTTCTGCATCCCGCGCGCCTCCGGCAAATCCGGATCGACGTCGATGTGGAGCAACGATCCTGGCGCATAAAATTGTGATGGACCGACATTCGCGAGCGCATTTCGCACCGGCAGTCCAAATTCCTGAATCACCAATTGCGAAGCTTCATCCATGGCGATAATTTGGCCACCAGTTTTCACGAACTCTTCGAGCGCCATCACCCCTGACAATCCTAATCCGCCAACGTACTCCGGCCGTTGCGTCACAGCTTCGCCGCCGCCGAAGCGTTGCGGCTCGCCGGGCTGCCATCCGTGCAACATGCCTGGCTCGCTTTGCTGCGGCAAAATAATCACGTCAAACTTCTGCCGCAAATCTCCGGCGCGAATGTCCGCATCGTGCAGATCGGCAAACGGAATCGCATAGCGGTCGAGCAGCCAGCGAGTCCAGCCCGCGTCCATATTCGGCTGCCAGGAATCGTAGAGGCCGATGCGTCCTAGTTTCTTCCCCGCGGGCGCATCAAAATGATGCGCGGGCTCGGTAATCTTCGTTGCTTCTGTTGCAATCTGCATCGGCTGATCAACACGCACCACGTCTACGCCCATCTGCATCGGCAGCGTCCAGCCCGCCATGTCGTATGGGCGCTTCGGCGGTCCGCCAGGATAGAGCCGGATGTCCGGATAATGCTGCGGCTCCATCAAATCCACCAAATAAGGACGGAATCGCTGCGCGGCGGGCATCACGATGGTTCCCGCGGGATATTCTTTACCGTTCACCGTGAACGCCTGCGTCGCTTTGCGAATTTCGACTCCGCCCGTTTGCAGCGCGAAGAGCATGTCCTCTGTCACCGTCGAATCATGCTGCGTTTCCGGCACCACGTAAGCGTACGGGCCGCCTTTTGCTCCTTGCGCGATTTCGTCGTGACACATCTGCCAAAAATCGAAGAGCCATTGATCTTTGCGGCGCGCGGCGATGTCGAGGACGGCCATGTCACCGGTGATCATGTAATCGACAGCATCTTTCAGATGCCACCAGCCGCCACGCCACGGATCGGGGTAGTAGATGCTCGGCTCAGTGGCGGATACTCCGTTCGGAAACACCTTGGGAAGCGACTGCGGAGAATAATAGCCGGGCGTGGCGTAATCGAAGAGAGCGGTCTCGGTGAGAATTCCGATCATGTTGTGATAGTAGGGCGCGGTGCGCATGCCGCCGTTCCACCACATGTCAAATTCCTGGCGTGATACGGCGCCGGGCTGATTTTCCGCTGTGAATCGCCGCGTCATCGCGTCGCCGACCAGGTTCACGCCGCGGACGACTTCGGCAGGAATATTGGGATTCATCGGATCATCGAACGGGGGCACGAAAATGCGCGACGGGAACGGGCCGGATTGATGCTGGTTGTAGATGATTTGCGGGAACCACTCCTGATAAAGCTCTTTGGCGACGTCGCGGCTTTCGATGGTGTTGAACATGTACCAGTCGCGATTGTTGTCGTGACCCACGTATTTGTTCCAGAGCTGCGTGACGGGCGCGAGCTCGTAGGGCGTGTTTACGTTTTTCTCGTACCAGTGGGCAACGATGTCCAGGCCGTCGGGATTGATTACCGGGCATTGCACCAGGATTACGTTGTCGCGAATGCGCTGCATCTCCGGCGTTTCTTCCGTCGCGACGCGATAGGCCAGGAGCGGTGACTGCTGCGCGCCGGCGACTTCGGTGGCATGCAAGCCGCCGTCAATCCACACGATGGCCTTCCCTTCCTCGGCAAGTTTGTGCGCGGTGGCTTCGTCGACGGTGCCGGACGCAAGCTGCTGGACGAGGGATTTGTAGTGGTCAAGCTCGCGAATATTCGCTTCGCTGGAAATGATGGCGATAAACATTTGCCGGCCGTAACCGGTCGGGCCGATATCTTGTAATTTGACGCGATCACTGTTCGCGGCGAGCGCCTGATAAAACTTAATCATCTGCTCGAAATCGGCGAGGTGATAATCCGCGCCGGGAGCGAATCCGAAAACAGATTCCGGCGTCGGAGCCGACATAGGCGCGGGCTTCTTTTTCGATCTTGGTCCTGCCGAAGCGACAGCTGCCGAAACAAGCAGGAAAATCAAAGCAGTCAAGCCAGTGCGGACAGTTTTCATGGGAAACTCCTCGCGGACGGCAATTGTACTCGTTCCCGGCGCCCGGAAGGGATGAAACGACGGGCAGGACGCTGCGGTTACAAAGAAAAACGCGCGGCTATTTGAACCAGTTGTAGCCGACGGTGAAGAGGACACTGGCGTTCAGACCCGGATTGAAGGTGCCGAGGCTGGCGTTGGAGTGATGCACGAATTGAATTTCGAAATCCCACGCGCGCTTCGGCCGCGTGAAGACATGAAAACCGAGCGCTCCCTGCGGCGTGAAATTCACATACGAAGTATTTCCGGGCGGCACATCTGACGAAGTGAACAAAACGCCGCCGGCAATTAAAGCGTACGGCGCAATTTTATGATTGCTGGTGAAATTCCATTTGAAAATCACTGGCTTGATGCTGGCGCCGTACACCGTTCCGCCCGGCTGCATCACCAGATACAATGGCATGAAGTCCCCGGCGAATTCGAAATTTCCGCGCGCCCAGCCGTGTAGACGCTCGCGGGTTAAAACTCTGCCCACTCGCGCGCCTGCAATTATGAATTGCGTATTCGACGAGCGCAGCACGCCGGTGCCTCCGCCAACAAAGGGCTCGAGTTCCCACGTGCCGCGCGTCAAGGATTGCGACGGAAGCCCCTGCGCGTGGACGACCGCCGGCGCGAATAGTGACGCAATGACGACTCCGAGCGCCAGCGCCACAGCAAAAAATGAAACTCTCATCTCGCGATGCCTTATCCGCGCGAACGCTACGCGGATTTTGCAGCACGACAGCCTAACAATTCCACGCGGAATGTGCAAAAAAAGCGCGCACACGGCGGCGAGCGATTTCTTCAGGAGGAATCGCAACAAATTTCCGTTGTCTGCACTGCTTTCGGTTAAAATACGCGCCCTATGGCCAAAATTACTTTTCTGGGCGCGGTGGGAACTGTTACCGGTTCAAAATATCTGATCGAAGCGGGTGGAAAACGTTTGCTGGTTGATTGCGGACTCTTCCAGGGCCCGAAAC
>DATGJE010000070.1:0-5729 GCA_035295305.1 Candidatus Acidiferrales bacterium
TGCACGAGCGCATCGGCAAACGCCCGCTCGTCGTGATTTTCGGCAGCTACACTTGACCGCCCTTCCGCCGCGAGATTGGAAATCTCGTCAAGATTTACAACGACTATAAAGACCGCGCCGATTTCCTGACTGTGTACATTCGCGAAGCGCATCCGCAGGATGAATGGCAGATGAAGTCGAACGTCGATCAAAATATCTGCTACATGCAGCCGCGAACGTTTCCGCAGCGCGTCGCCATCGCCAACGATTTCGTGACGCGCTTCCATTATCCGATTCCCATCGCGATCGACACGATGAACGATGCCGCCGATCACACGTATGGCGGTTGGCCGGAACGGATCTACATCATCGATGAGGCGGGGAAAATTGTGTATCGCGGAGGACTGGGCCCGTTCAATTACCATCCGGAAGAAGCGCGGGCGTGGTTGGCGCGGCGCTTCCCGCAAACAGCGTCCGCATCGCTCGCGCCGCCACACGCCGGGCAGTAGTACTTTGTTTTTGCATCCCTACACGAAAAAATAATTTACGCGAGGCGTTCGAGGGCGGCGCGGTCCCAGTTCCCCAGCGATGCGGCCGCGTCGTAGGTGCTTTCACAAAAATCCATGAGAGTGTCACGCGGGTATTCGCTTTTGCGCACGTCCTCGTAAGGAAGGAAAAACTCCGACTGCTCCGCGCCGTAGTAAGCTGCGGCGGGACGCACCGTTGCTTTCTTGAACCCGGGCGGTTCGGGCGCGGCATAGGCGTAAAATGCGGCGTCGATCACGCCCTCGTTTCCGGGCCAGAATCCCACGCTGCTCACTTCATGCGAATAGGCCTCGCGAGTCATGAAGTCCGCTCCGGGACGTTCAGGGGCGCGACGGCCGGAGAATCGCGTGACCGCCAAGTCGAAACTCCCCCAGAAGAAATGCACGGGACTGTCCTTTCCCACGAACCGCGCGCGAAATTCCTGCAGTACCGCCTCCGTACTAATCAACGCCCTCCAGAAGCGATTGGCGTAATCGGGATCGTAGGAAGCGTGTACGGTGTCCTGGTCGAAGCGAATGGGATTAGGAATTTCGACAGGCATGGGCCAGATTTTCACGTGGATGTCGAGAGAAGCGAGCGCTTTCATAAATTCGCGGTAAAACTCCGCAACCGAGCGCGGCTTCAATGCGATTTCGCGAGCCCGAGCGTCGCAAGTTTGGATTTCGAGAATGTGCCGCAGAAAATCAAATTGGATTTCAAACGCGCCTTTGCCGTAGGGAATCGCCGAAGTGGTGAGGCCGCGGCTATTGACGTAGAGCGGAACATTCCACCAATGATTGACGAGCGGCGTGAGCGCCAGGCGGACTTTGCCGGCGATTTGCGTCCACATATGCAAAGTGGCGCGCGTCGGTTCCCATTCTTTCAGCGGCAACGCTGGCCAGAAAAGATCCTCAGCATATTGGGGCGGCAAGTTTCGAGCGGGTTTGGGTTCGGGAGTCATGTCGTTACGATGTCACGCAAACGTTTGTGCGTTAGCCGCGCAGGAAAACAGCGCCGCATGGCTTTAGTCCAGCATAATTTCGTCGACGTAGCACCAGCGCCAATTCTCTCCGGGCTCGAAGGATCGGATGAGGGGGTGCTTGGTGGCGTGGAAATGTTTTGTGGCATGGCGATTTTTCGACGAATCGCAGCAGCCTACGTGGCCGCAGATCAAGCACAGCCGAAGATGCACCCACGTGTCGCCCATTAGGAGACATTCCTTGCAGCCCTTGCCGCTGGGCGTGACTTTCTGAATTTCTTTAACGTGCGCGCATGTTTGACTCAATGCAATAGCCTCTGGGCGGATTTTACGCCTGTTCGCAGCACAAAATCGAGGCGAACAATTCCGGATGAAGAAAGCAGCTCAGAAAAATAGTGGTGAGACGCGGCAGGCACCACGCCTCACGGTTGGTGTCTAATCCACTGCGATGACGTTCATGGCATCTTGACAATTATGTTTGCGACATTGCGCTGGCGAAGCATGGAATTGAAAGCGGCAACGTCCTTCGACATAAGCTGCTGGCCTTCGTTTCGAGCCTCTTCCGCCTTCTTACCGAGTTCGTCAGCGACGGCGACTTGCTGCGTCGTAGGCGGGAAATCGGTGCTGCTCAGTTGGCGCGCGAGATAGGCGAGCTTCTCGGCGAGCATTGATTCCCACCGCACATCATCCTGTCCGCGACCGGTTGCCTTGAGTTGCAACAAGGTTCCTTCAAAATCGGTGAGCTTGTTGTTCAGCTCGTTGGCGGCGTCGCGAATTGATTTCGAATTCGCGTCGTCTCCGAGCTGTGTGTTCAGTTGATTGAGCTGCGCGCGCACGGACTCGAGTTGATTAACGGTATCCGCCATCGCGTTCAGTTCGGTTTGCAGATGCTCGACGAGTTTTGTTTGCGTTTGGATGTCGGCATCCGTGCCGGTAGAGTGCGGGTCTTTTAGAATCCGCAGTTTCTGGCTATATTCTTTTCCTCCGGCGAGCAATTTCACCGTGTAGGTCCCGGGCGTTGCGAGGAGTCCAACAGGTTCCACGCCAGGAGCGGGCCGCCAGCCTTCTGGACCAACGGTCACTTCTGGCGCGTAGAGCGGGCTGGTGCGCAACCGGAACTGCTTGCCCGGATCGAAGCGCATATCCCACCAGACGCGGTTGACTCCGGCATTTTTTGTACCGTCGAAGGTGCGCACGGTCTTGCCGCTGGCGTCGGCGATTTCGATTTTCACGTTGTCCTTGGTCGCAGATTTCAAATAGTAGTTGATCACCGCGCCGAATGGCGGATTGTACCCGGTTGTTGGATCGTAAGTTACGGATGCAGGCTCGGTGACATTGCGGAAACGATAAGCGTCGCGTGGCGCAAAAAGATGCGCGTCGGACGCACGCACTTCCGGCGTCATTTGTTGGAGCGGAGAAATGTCGTCCAGAATCCAGAAGCCGCGTCCGTAAGTGGCCAGTGCGAGGTCGTGGAAACGCTCCTGCACCGTCATCCAGTAGACGGGCGCGTGCGGCAATCCTGACTGCAACGGCTGCCAGTTGTCGCCGTCGTCAAACGAAACGTAGAGCGCATTCTCGGTGCCGAGGTACAGCAATCCCTTGCGTACGGGATCTTCGCGAACGCAATGCGCGTAACTTAACGGGCTGTGCGGGATGCCGTTTGTGATTAACGTCCAAGTCTTACCGTAATCGCTGGTTTTATAAACAAACGGATCGCGATTGTTCATCTGGTGAAAATCGACGGTGATGTAGGCTTTGCCTGCGTCATAACGCGACGCCTCGATGTTGCTCACCGTTCCCCACTCGGGCAGATTGGGAATATTGGCGGTGACGTTTGTCCAGTGCTTCCCAGCGTCGCGCGTGATTTGCACGAGACCGTCATTCGTGCCCGCCCAAATCACGCCTGCTTCTTTTGGCGATTCGGCGATGGAAAAAACAACGCCGGCGTATTCGACTCCGATGTTATCGGGCGTGAGGCCGCCGGAAATTCCCATTTTACTTTTGTCATTGCGCGTCAAATCGGGGCTGATGACTTGCCAACTATTGCCGCCATCGGTGGTCATGTGGACGTACTGGCTGCCTGTGTAAACCCTGTTGTGGTCTTCAGGCGATATGGCGATCGGGAATTCCCAGTTGAAACGATATTTGACGTCGGAGGCGGGCGCTCCGTTTGTGGTTTCGGGCCACACTTCCACTTCGCGCGCCTGCCGATTCGCGACGTTATCGAGAATCACCGTCCCGCCGACGCTGCCCGAGCCTGTCCCGCTGTTCCAGACGATGTTGTTGTCGACAGGATCGACGGTGGCGAAACCGCTTTCGCCGCCAGCCAGTGAGCTCCACGCGCTGCGCGAAATGGGGCTGGCGCCTCGGCGTGGGCCGAAGCCCCCAAACTGCAGGCTGTTGCTGGGCCCGCGATACGAGCCGCCGTCCTGTTTATTGCCGTAGACGTTGTAGGGAATTTGATCGTCCACGGTGACGTGATAAATCTGCGCGATGGGAAGTTGAATATGATCCCATGTACGGCCATGGTTGATGGAAATGCTGACGCCGCCATCGTTCACAACCGCCATGCGGTTTCCATTCGTCGGATCAATCCACATCTCATGATTGTCGCCGCCCGGGCTGGCAGGCATTTCCGTGAGCGTCTTGCCGCCATCGAGCGTTCTCGAAAACGCGGCGGAGAAAAAGTAGACTTCATTCTCATTGTCGGGGGAGATTTCTTCGCGCGTGTAATAGTGCGTGCGCCCGCGGATCTGGCGGTCGTAGCTCACGACTTGCCAGTTCGCGCCGCCGTCGTCCGATTGCCAAAGCTGCCCGCGCTGCGTGGGCTTGCCGTCCATCGGGACGCCATCGCCCGTCTCGATTTCGGCGTAGACGCGATTGGAATCGCTGGGAGCCACGCGCACGGCGATTCGGCCGATGGGTGAATCGGGCAGGCCGTGCCCCTCAAGGCGCGTCCACGTGACGCCGCCGTCAGTTGATTTGAAAATTCCGCTCCCGGGACCCCCGCTCGTGCGGCCCCACGTGTGAATCACCAGTTGCCACATGCCCGCAAAGAGGACGTGCGAGTTGTTTGGATCCATGGCAAGGTCGCCGCAGCCCGTATTCTCGTCGACGAAAAGTGTTTTCTCCCAAGTCTTCCCGCCGTCGGTGGTGCGAAATACGCCGCGCTCGGGTTGCGGGCCGTAGGCTGTTCCCAGCGAGCATGCGAAAACGATGTCCGGATTGCGTGGGTCAATAATCACGTTGGCGATGCGGCCGGTGTTTTCCAGGCCCATGTGCGCCCAGGTGTGGCCCGCGTCCATCGACTTATAAATTCCGTCGCCGATGGAAATGTGGCTACGAATATAAGGCTCTCCCGTCCCTGCCCACACAATATTCGGATCCGTGGCGGCGACGGCTATCGCGCCAACCGAGGAAACGTCCTGCGAATCAAAAATGGGCTCCCAATGAATTCCGCCGTCGGTGGTCTTGAAAATTCCGCCGGAAGCCGCGCCGACGTAATAAATATTCGGATCGCCGGGCACGCCCGCGACCGCGATGGTGCGGTTGCCCACTGGACCTATGTAACGGAACCGCAGTTGACCAAACGGCGCGGAAGAGTTGCTGCCGTGCGTTCTTTGCGCGAACAAAAAGCCCGCGCTGGAGAGCAACAACACGACCGCAATGGATGCCAGCAAAGCGACTCGCTTTGACATGATTTGTTTTCCTCTTTTGAATTGAAGGGTAATTGGACGCGCGGATAATACTGCGTGCTTCCCAGGACGTCAACTGCTGCTCAGCGCTGGAGGTTTTGCCGACGGAGCTGGCGGAGCATCTCACGCAGGTCGGGGCCGCCCTTAACTATCACCACCAGCGTAATGAACGCGAAAGCGCCGCCCGCGACGAGCAGGCAAAGCGTCCAGAATATTTGCCAGTGTTTCATCGAGCCTCCTCCAGTTGTGCGCCTGTCAACAGAGTTTGCTTCGAGGGAGGCGAACGACGCCCGAATAGGGAACCGACGAGAAATCCGCAAGCGGCAAGTCCGAAGGACGCGAAGCCTGTGATGTTCTCATTCCAGTGCAGTACGAAGAACGGAATGATCGCGCCAGCGGCGCCCAACAACATTGCGAAATATCCACCGAGCGTGGTGGCGCGCTTCCAATACAGACCGCCGATTACAGAAACGAATGCGCCCGCGAGAAAAATCGTCGCGGTGATATTCAAGTAGAGATAAACGGCGCCGGGCGGAGTGTAATAAAGTCCC
>DATGJE010000071.1:0-9944 GCA_035295305.1 Candidatus Acidiferrales bacterium
CTTGCAAAGCAGGTGCTCTCCCAGCTGAGCTACACGCCCACACGTACAACCAGATGATTTTAATGGATTTTGCTGGTGATGACTACCAGCCTTTTCATGCAGTATTCTCGCAAACGGCGCGATGCAGGCAATTGTGTAGCAATGGTTTCTGCTTCGTTCCTCAACGCTCATACATTTGCGGTCGCAGATCGGTTCAACCTTGTGGACCTCTCGCGATAGCTTACAGACCTTTATTGTTGTGTCTCGATATTTAGATGTCTTGACAACAGTCGTTATAACGTATATCATAGCTTTGATGACGGGAGTGAAACAGCCGACGAATAAACGGCGGCAGGCCACCATTCCCGAGGAATCGGCATTCCTGGAGTTGTTGCGTACCACGGACATGCTCTCCCGCGGTCTGATTCAGGTGCTCAAGACCGAGGATCTCTCGGCGACGCAGTACAACGTGCTCCGAATCCTGCGCGGCGCACCGCAAGGCCTCCCCTGTGGAGAAATCGCCAATCGCATGATTACGCGCGACCCAGATGTCACCCGACTGCTCGACCGTTTGGAGAAGCGCGGTTTGGTCTCGCGATGCCGCGAAACCAGGGACCGTCGGACAGTGATGACCCGAATCACACCAAGGGGTTTAAAAATGCTCGCCCGGCTCGACAACCCAGTACAGGCTGGCCATCACAGACAATTAGGACACCTGGGGCGAGAGCGCCTGAGGACCCTAGTTGAGCTGTTGCGCGCAGCGCGTAGCCAAGTGGTCTGATTTGTGTAATTAATATCTGTTGCAACGATTATCGGTATAACGCATCCAATATCGAGACGCGCAAGCCGCATTCTTGCCAGCCACAGAAAGGAAACCCCATGTCACTCCGACCCATTAAGCAAGTTCTTCAAACCAAGCCTACCGTCGAGGGCGCTGGCGTGAAGCTGCAGCGCGCCTTCGGCTTCGGCAAGACCAAGGATTTCGATCCTTTCTTGCTGCTCGACGACTTCCGCAATGAAAATCCGGAAGATTACCTTGCGGGATTTCCCTGGCATCCGCACCGGGGGATCGAGACAATCACCTACGTGCTCGCCGGCTCGGTCGAACACGGAGACAGTCTCGGCAACAAGGGCAAAATGACTGCCGGCGACGTGCAGTGGATGACCGCCGGCAGCGGAATCCTCCACCAGGAAATGCCCAAAGGCGACGCGCGAGGCCGTATGCACGGATTCCAACTCTGGGCCAATCTGCCTTCGGCACTGAAGATGACCAATCCGCGATATCAGGACATTCCGGCAAGTGCGATTCCTGAGGTCACCGATGATGACGGTACGCGAGCGCGTATCATCTGCGGAGAATTTTGGGGTAAGAGAGGACCTGTGGAAGGTGTAGCCGCTGATCCGAATTACCTCGATATTTCCGTTCCGCCCGGCCAGCGGAAGCGGCTCAAAATCGAGACAACGCGCAACGCCTTTGCCTACGTATTCGCAGGCTCAGGCACGTTCTGCGAAGCCTCGGAACCTCGCGCGGTTCTGACGGAACAGGCAGCTGAACCCGTCGCCGCACCTGTGTACGACGTGAGCAATCACTCGCTGGTGCTATTTGACCGCGGCGACGAGATCGCCGTTCAGGCCGGCGACGAGGGTATCCGTTTCCTCCTGGTCTCCGGCAAGCCGATCGAAGAGCCTGTTGCGTGGTACGGGCCCATTGTGATGAACACGCAAGAACAGCTACGCCAGGCAATTGCCGAACTGCACATCGGCGACTTCATCAAGCATCGCTGAATCGACGCGTGAGGACATTGTCGGAAGAGCAGTTTCAAGTGATTGCTGTCCACTCGGCGGACATCTAGCTGTGTTCTGGCGATTAGATTCTACAGGGGCAGCGTCGCAGCGCTTTTCGTTCTGACGATCTACGGAACGCCCTGGCGCTCCGTAACAAGCCGGCCATATCCCCTTCTCCTCGCCCATGTTAAGCAACTTAGCACATGCGCTGCAAAATTCTGGCCGTCGCGGTATGATCCGCGTTTGTCCAACCGCACTGGGGAGCGGTGGAATGAAATTCGCAGCGCTCACACTCTTGCTAGCACTCTTCGCCTGCCCGACTTGCCGTGCGCAGGCGGACCAGCAGGAGGTGAAACACCATGGGATGATGCATGCTCAGGATGCGCAACACCCCGTATCCGAGACTGCGAAATTAAGCGTATCCAACAGTGCCGCGAACGAATTGACGGTTCGTGTGGGGCCCATGAATTTACCTGCTCACACGGATCACATGGCGGCCGCTCAACCGCCGGTCTTCTTTTTCACAATCCCCTTCGACGGCTGGCTCACTGCATTTCACCCGCGACTCGCAAACTCGCACGGCCACTCGCTTCCCAACAAGCTCCTGCACCACGCCGCTTTCTATGACACAGAGCGCACGGATTTTCTCTGTCCCGAAATAGAGGAACATATCTTCGGCGCGGGCAGCGAGATGAACGACTGGCCGGCCATCCCCGGCTTCGGCTATCGCGTCAAGAAAGGCGACCGCATTCGCATCAGCACAATGTTCGCCAATCCGACCGCTAAAAATTACGCCGACGCGTTTTTTGAGGTCCGCATCGATTACGTAGTCGCGCAAGCTACGGCCGTAGAGCCTATTCTGAAAGATGTCTATCCAGCTTGGTTGGACGTGATGGGCTGCGGCAAATCCGGATACGATCTTCCCCCGGGACAAAGCACCAAGACAGGCGAATTCAAACTGCGCTTGTCAGGCCATTTCTTGGGAGTCGGCGGACATCTCCACGATTACGGAGAATGGCTCGTACTCAAGGATTCCACCACGAACGAAACTATGGCCACTCTAGCGCCAAAACTCGATTCGTCCGGCCGCATCTCCTCCATTCCCGTTGTTCTTTTCGCCGATCGCGGCGGCTTCGCCGTTCACCGTGGCGACCTCCTCCAAGTTACCGACGCCTACAATAATCCCACCGGCAGGTCCCTTCCCGACGCCGCCATGGGCATCGTCGTCGGCTACTTCCTACCCGACGATCCCGCTGCCTTCACCACACTCGGGCATCGGCCTCATCACTGAAGCGGAAACCTGCGACGCAACAGATTTGCGGAAACCGCGAAGTGGTGCCGTGCCGTGAACTACAGTTTTCAGGACTCGGTTCAGCGGAGGCCGGACCAATCGTCAGCGATGAGGATCGAGTTGCTGGGATTTGACGGGTCGTATTTGACACCGACGGGTTGGCCCGCGACGGCACGTTCGAGACAGACTTGTTCTTCGAGGCCAGTGACGTCCTGCGCCGCTTCGTAGGTGACGCCGGAAATGGAATACGAGTAGAGAAGCAAGCGGTGATTCATTGTCCTGTTTATCGGTTTCAATTTCGCAGCACGGGCGCGTGAGCCGACGTCCTGCTCGGCTGCGCGTTCCACAATCTCTACGACTTGGCCGTCTACGATGCGCCCAATGCGATTCAGATAAGAGCGGCGTTCGCGCTCGACTTCTTTTGAATCTTTCTTGCGGCCAAACAGCCACGCATACGCGAGCGCCGCGATCACTACGATGGCGGCGAGGACGAGAGCCAATTCGTGCCAGTGCGCTGCAACGACTTTCAAGGATGTTCACCTTCAAGCATTGGATGTCGTGTGCCAAAAATTCCGTCAGCCGCGACGGACACCTGCATATGAAAATTATACCCGCGAAAAATGGTTATGATTTTGCGAAGCAAAAGCGACTCACCCGAAAAGACATCATCAGGCCCGGCGAGGAATTCCGCCGCGCGTTCTATATGCGCGGCGCGACCGGATTGCGCAATCTGCCAACGCCGCTGATCGCTACTTCGACTACGTCGCCAGCGGCCAGCGGGCCAACACCGGAAGGAGTTCCCGTGGCAATAACGTCGCCGGGCAGGAGCGTCATTATTTGCGAGATCCATTGAATAATGACGTCGACGGAGAAAATCATTTCGGCGATGCGTGCGGACTGGCGTTTCGTGCCATTGAGGAAAGTTTCCACGGTCGTGCTGGACAGGTCGAGCTCCGTTTCGATGAAGGGGCCAAAAGGACAGAAAGTGTCGAAGCCTTTGGCGCGCGTAAACTGCACGTCCTTTTTTTGGAGGTCGCGTGCAGTGATGTCGTTCAGACAGGTGTAACCGAGGACGTAAGACTTGGCTTCCGCAGAGCTTTTTAGGCGCGAGCAAGTCTTTCCAATGACGATGGCGAGTTCACCTTCGTAGTCAACCCGCTCCGAGTGCCGCGTCAGGATGATGGGATCGCCGGGCGCGAGGATGGAAGATGGCGGCTTCAAAAAAATCAGCGGCTCCTTGGGGAGATCGTTGCCGAGTTCCGCGGCGTGTTCGGTGTAATTGCGGCCGATGCAGACGATTTTGCTCGGCTCGCAGGGCGGCAAGAGTTTCACGTCGGAAAGGGGCCAGCTTGCGCCAGACTTTTCTGGAGAACGCGTTGAATCAAATGGCCCGGAGATTTCGGAGAGGCGATCGCCAACGAGAATGCCGTAATGCGCTGCGTCTTTATCTTGACCCGGTTCTTGCTTGAGAAGCTGGAAACGGCCTAGCTTCATCGATGATGATGGGTAGTGCGAATGTGGCGCGTGGCTGGTACAGCAGGCTCATGCGACACGGCGAGAACGATCCAGGCGACCCAGGAAACCGCGGCGACCACGCCGTAGAAGACGAGTCCGAGAATGAGGACTTCAAAAGGGGTGCGGCCGAGAGTGGTGAACAAATCCGAGAAATACATGCCGGCGAAATCGTAGCCGAGGGCGAAAAGGCTCCAACCGAACAGTGCGGAAGCGAACATACGCCGGGAGTGCGACAGGAAAACGAAAATCGGGATCAGCATGACCACGCCAAAAATGGCGCGGCAAATATCGTTGCGAAGCGCGGCCGCAGGTTCCAGCGCCGGCAAACGATTCGCCACGAACAGCGACGCGAGCATCACCAGTACCAGAAGGCCCCCAGTGAGCAGGCCGATGCGCAGCGGCGCGAGGGCGTAAAGAACACGCATCCGAGACCTGTGGGCCTCTGGCGAGTTCATGGCTTCTCTGTCTCCTGTTCGCTCGTTGTGGGGAGGCTGACGTTGACGGAAGGGCTAGGTGCGCTTTCATTTCCGAAACTGTCAACCACCGTGACTCGATAGAAATACTGTTTGCCCGACACTGTTGGAATATCACGAAAAGTGGGCGTAAGCAATGGGCTGCTGTTCAACCTGTCCCACCTGTCCGCAGAGACAGCATTCGCGGTGCTGCGATAGATGTTGTATCCCGCGACGTCGGGTGCAGGGCTGATGTCCCACGAGAGATCGACGTGCGCTGGAGTGGACGTGGTGGCTGGCGCGACGGCGGCAACGAGTCCGGTGGGAGCCGGCGGCGGAAAGGTGTCACGCCGCGAGACTTCGATGGTTGGCGAAGCCTCGGATTCGACCGCGGAAACACCGTATTGCGCCACACTAACTACGTAGTACGCGTAAGTTTGCCCAAAAGTGAAATTGGAGTCGCGATATGGCGGCTCGGAAAGTTCCGCCACTTGCTTGAAAGGAATTGAGGCGGCGGCAACGGAACTTCCTTTGGTCACATCGTTCAGGGGCGAAGTACTTGTGGCAACACTTGTGTCGGACGAACGGTAAATTCGATAGCGGACGGAGACGGGCCCGGGCGTTACCGCCGCTTGTGGAGTTGCCGCCGGCGTCCAGGAAAGAATAATCGCGGAGCGAGTGACTTGGCCTTGCAAATCAGTAACTGGCTGCGGCGCGGGGAAGATCGGGATAGCGACAACATTGGAGTTCGCCGAATCATGATTCGCGGCGCGCGTTCGGACCATGTAAACAGCTTCGCTTCCCGCGTGTGCCGAAAGGTCGGCGGGCGAAAGCGCGTCCGAAAAGGAATATGGCTGCCCGGCGCGATATTGCTGAAGCGTCTGCGAAGGAATCGTAACGATTTGACGCCTGGGCGGAGCGAGCGGAACGCCCTGAGCAACTGCTGGCGCGGGGACGAACTGACGGTAGATGTCAATTTGCGGCGGAGCCGTGAGCGGACGGCCTTGTACGGTCTGTTTCGGGAGCGTGAATGTGACGGATACGCTGTTGCCAACTTGCCGCGCGGAAAGATCTGAGATTGGCGTGGGTGCCGGCGGACGGCGCGTGATGGGTTGGCCGGGCGCAGCGCATCCGACTATGGTTAACGCGGCGATGAAATTTAAAGAGGCAAAAACCAGCCATGCGGAAATGCTCCGCGTTGAGCCGCGGCGCGGTTGCTTGAGATTCCGAAACATTACCGCTTGCTTAGCGTTTGTGTAGGAACTCACAACGGTCGACATCAGCGGCAAGCGATTCCTCGTTTGCCTTCACTCCTCGAGATGATCGCGAAAACTTTTCCCGAAAGCTATCAGAGAATGTAGCGGCTCAGATCTTGATCCTTGACGACGTCGGTGAGTTGCTTCTGGACGAAGGCCGCGTCGATTTTGACGGTGCGCTTCTTCATGTCCGGCGCGTCGAAGGAAATCTCCTCGAGAACTTTTTCGAGAATGGTGTGCAGGCGGCGCGCGCCGATGTTTTCCGTTTGCTCGTTGACAAGCGCGGCGAAGCGCGCAATGGATGCCACACCATCATCGCTGAAATTCATCTTCAATCCTTCGGTATCGAGCAGCGCGATGTATTGCTTGATGAGAGCGTTTTTCGGCTCGGTGAGAATGCGGACGAAATCGGCTTCCGAAAGCGAGCTCAACTCCACACGAATCGGAAAGCGTCCCTGCAATTCAGGAATCAAATCCGAAGGCTTGGTGGTGTGAAATGCGCCGGCGGCGATGAACAAAATGTGATCCGTGCGCACCATGCCATAGCGCGTGTTCACGGTGGTCCCCTCGACGATGGGAAGAATGTCGCGCTGCACTCCTTCGCGCGAGACGTCCGGGCCGTGGCCCGATTCGCGGCCGGCGATTTTGTCGACTTCATCGATGAAAAGAATTCCCATCTGCTCCACGCGGTCGACGGCGATGCGCGTTACCTGTTCCATGTCGAGCAGCTTGTTTTCTTCTTCCTGAATTAAATAGTCGTAAGCCTCGGCGACCGTCATTTTTCGTTTCTTTTTCTGCTGGCCGAACATTCCAGAGAGCATGTCCTTGACGTTGATGTCCATTTCCTCGACGCCCTGGCTGGAAACAATTTCGAAGGCGGGCATCATGCGCTCGCGGACTTCCACTTCGACCATGCGCTGGTCAAGTTTGCCTTCTCGCAATTGCACGCGGAGTTTTTCGCGCGTGCGCTGCGCTATTTCCTTCCCCTGTGCTTCGGAAGCCGGAGTTGTGGTTTCGATCGTCGGCGGCGGCGGCGAAGAGGGCAGAAGCAAATCGAGCAGACGCTCCTCGGCAGCTTGCTCGGCGCGCTCGGCGACTTCATCTAATTTTTCCTCGCGCACCATGTCGATGGCGACTTCGACCAAATCGCGGACCATCGATTCCACGTCGCGTCCCACGTAGCCGACTTCCGTATATTTCGAGGCTTCTACTTTAACGAACGGGCAGCCTGCGAGGCGCGCCAGGCGGCGCGCGATTTCCGTTTTGCCCACGCCGGTCGGACCAATCATCAAAATATTCTTCGGCAGGACGTCTTCCGCCATCTCCGGCGGCAGCTTTTGCCGGCGCACGCGATTCCTGAGCGCGACAGCGACAGCGCGCTTCGCCGGGGTCTGGCCGATAATATATTTGTCGAGCTCGACGACGATTTCTCGCGGCGTCAGCTCGTCAAACGAGGGCATCGGCTCCGGCTCCGCCGCTGGAGATTCGCCGTTAAGATAAATCACCACGTTTTTTTCATCCTTACCCTTGTCGTTCACGGAGCCTCGCTTGCCGCTTCATAATCACACGCCGCTAGAGTTCTTCGATGGAGAAATTGCCATTTGTATAGATGCAGATTTCGCTGGCGATGCGCATGGCCTCTTGCGCGATGTCCTTCGCGTTCATTTTCGTGTGCTTGGCGAGCGCCCGCGCGGCGGAAAGCGCGTATGGGCCTCCCGAGCCAATCGCGCAGATGCCATCGTCCGGCTCAATCACGTCACCATTGCCGGAAAGCAGAAACGTGGATTTGGCGTCGGCGACAATCAGAAGCGCTTCCAGGTGACGAAGGGAACGATCCGTGCGCCACTCTTTCGAGAGCTCGACTGCGGCGCGCGCCAGGTTGCCGTGATACTCTTGCAGCTTGTTTTCGAAGCGCGTGAAAAGCGAAAGCGCGTCGGCCGTGCTGCCCGCGAATCCCGCGAGAATCTTGTCGCTGAACAGGCGACGAATTTTTTTTGCGTTGTGTTTAACCACGCCTTCGCCTAGCGTAACCTGACCGTCGCCCGCGAGCACGACGTGGCCGTCTCTGCGCACGCACAATACCGTGGTGCTGCGTATCCGTGGACCTTTATGCTTCATAGGCATCCCGCAATTATACCCTGAGGCTTGCTTTGCAACCAAAAGAGGCGTCACGCGGTGGTGGGTCAGTTTGGAGTTTGGGGGATTCCGGGGGATGATTGGAGCGTAAAGAACAAGCAGGAGGTGGCATGAAACTCCGAATCGCGATTTGGTCGGGTGTGGGCGCGCTCGTTGTGGTCTTTTGGACCCTCTACATCTCCGCAACGTCACCAACTCCACTTGGGATTGTGCGGACTCTGGCCTATCTGACTTGTCCCATTGCGCTAGCTGGCCATTACACCCTCAGTTTCTATTTTGTCCTTTTTATGAATGCTGCCACGTATGCGTTGGTCGGTCTGGTCGTGGAAGCCATGCGAGGGCACTACAAACCCCGCTGGATTTCAAACTGACGCAATACTGTCGCGTGCGCGGCTGTAAAAATTCTTCTTGACATATTCCTATATGGGAATGTAATGTCTTGCCATGCCGCGCGCCACTACCACTTCCGACGTCTTCAACGCGGTGGCCGAAATTCGCCGCAGGGAGATCCTGAGCTATCTGGCGCTGCGGGAACGGCCCGTTGGCGACATCGTGGTGACGCTGCGGCTGGCTCAGCCCTCCGTTTCCAAGCATCTGCGCGTGCTGCGCGATGTAGGGCTCGTGCGCGCGCGGCGTGAGGGACGGCGCATGCTTTATCGCACCAATGCCGCAGCCATCCGGCCGTTGCATGAATGGACCGAAACCTTCGAACGCTTCTGGGGCCATCAGTTGCTTCGCGTCAAGGAACGCGCCGAAGCAAAAACGCAGAAATCCGATTCAACCAAATGACTTCACAAGGAGGAAACTATGAGTTTCGCAACAGCACAAGCAGCCGAGAATCTGATTTTAAACGTGACGCAAGAAATTCAAATACACGCTCCGCTCGACACGAGTTTCGAGGCGCTGCTCGAACAACTCGGCCCGGGTGCCGACACGCCCGACGGCAAAGCGATGCCGATGAAACTCGAAGCGTGGCCCGGCGGCCGGTGGTATCGCGAACTGGGTGACGGCAATGGCCATTTCTGGGGAACTGTGCAGGCCATCAAGCGTCCGACACTGCTCGAAATCTGCGGGCCGCTGTTTATGTCCTACGCGGTTATTTCCAATCTTCAATACCGGCTAAGCGAAACCGAAGGCGGCACGCTGATCGCGTTCCATCACTTCGCTCTGGGCGCCATTCCAGATGATGTCCGGCAACGCATCGGCACGGGCTGGACGCACATTCTCAACGGTATTCGCGCGCGGGCCGAAACGCGCCGCTGAAAGCGTTTTTGAGGGGCGCAGTATCTCGACACACTTTGCGCGTGAGCTGGAGGAATGCGTAGTCCTGTCGTGCAGGCAAACATCCATTTCTTGAGAGGAGAACAAAAATGGCAGCCATCGTTGAGTCGCTGCGCACCAACCTGCTGAATCACTTGTACCACCACCGCGGTCAACTATCGGTTTACCTGCGGCTGTTGGATGTGCCGGTTCCGGTTGTCTACGGACCCACTGCTGACGAAAACCCGTTCGCTTAACCGCCCACAGGTT
>DATGJE010000072.1:0-3068 GCA_035295305.1 Candidatus Acidiferrales bacterium
TTGACGCCGTCGAAAAGCGAGCCGTCGATTTTGCCGGCAACCGCGTCGGTTTCGACCGTCGAGGGAATCGTTTCGACTTCCGCTTGGAATTGCGCGTTGCGGCGGATGACGGAAAGGAAGCGCTCTGGGTCGATCTGGTAACGCAATTCGAGAAGCTCCCCGGCGACGGAGCGGCCGATGGTCACCTGGTTCCCGGCCTGGAACATGCGGAAATTGAAAACGGAGCGCGTCGAGGCGACGACTTGGGCGGTGGTGAACGGGTCGACGCCCATGTGCGTCAGCATCGTGGCGAAGGGTATGCCTCGCGGAATCTTGCTCGACGAATACAGAATCGATGGGACCGGAGGCGCGATGACCTGCGCGGGTACCGAGGCCACTTCCCGGGCGATGCGACGTTCGAAGGTGAAGCGCGTGAGGTAAGAGCCGGCGATCGCAAGGGTGGCGACCAAAATCACGGTTCCCCAGACGATGAGTTTTTTGCGCTGCATGAGTGCCTCCGCCCAGACCCGCTTGCCCGATGGAGCGGAGGATACCGCATTCCCGCGCCGGAGCCCAAGCAGAAAGGAAAAGCTTTGCGCACTCGAGGTAATCCTGTCCGCGTGAACAGGCAGAATGATTCCGCGAATGCGAAGGGAAATTGCCGGATTCTTTATACGCTGGCGCTAACCCGTGTTTTTGCAGTGAACAGTGTATTGCGGCGTTTGGAGCTTCCGTTGCTTAATCAGACCGGGCATTGGCTTCTCATTTTTTGCAGGCAGCCAGCCGCTCGGGACGCAAACGGAGGACGCCATGGAAGGAAGCTTGTTCATTACGCCGAATCGCGGGACTCGAGCGCCGGAGCTCGTTTGCGCCGATTGCGGAACGCAATTCCGCCCGCGTCGCGTCACCGATGGAATCGAAGAAATTTGCGATTCTTGCTATTCAGCTCGATTCCCCGCCCCCGTCATCGAATACGCGCAACTGCCGCCGAGGCCTGTGCGCAGTCAACTGGCCGCGGACTAAACCGCCACGTCACTCAGCTTCGCAAGAAAACTCCAAAAAAATCATTTGTGATTGGGATTGTTTGTGGGACGCGCTTCGCGCCGAACGTGGTTGATGCGCGGCAGCAAACCGAACGCGAACTATTGTTCGGAGCTGGCGACGGTGACGGGTTGGTCTCCGGTCTTTTCCGCGAAATAATTGTGCTGGTAGAGATCGTGGTAGATCTTGCCGGCAACGTCGGCGGCATGTGGACCGTTGACGATGCGCGCGCCTCCGCGGAGAAGAACAACGAGCACGAGTTTCGGATGGTCCTGGTCAGCGTAAGAAGCAAACCAGCCCAGGCGTCCGCCCTTGGTTTCATCGTTGCAGGTGCCAGTCTTGCCGAGAGTTTGCTCGCCTTCGGGATCATTGCTTTGGCGCGCAGTGCCATAAAGGACGGCGGCCAGCATTCCCTGGCGGAGCTCTGGAAGAAGCGGCGCGATTGGCAGAGTGCGGCGAACGCGCGGCGCGAAATCCTGGGCGGTCGTTTCCGTCGTGGGATATTGCAGGTAGTACATGGTGCCGCCGTTGGCGATGGTGGAAACGACAGCAGCCAATTGCAAAGGCGTGATTTTAATTCCTTCGCCGAAACTGCACATCCGCGCGACACCTCCGTATACCGGAGGCTTCGCAGGGAGAAAACCAGGCTGCTCGCCAGTGATGTCGTAACCGGCGCGTTCGCCGAGGCCGAAAACGTGATCGTAATGCCAGACGTTATCAAAGCCGAGGCGACGTCCCAGCTCTTCAAAGAACGCGTTGTTCGAGTGGGCCAGCGCTTCGGTCATGTCCATGTAGCGGCGGCGGCCGACCTTAATCATAGTGTCCGGCGTGACAATTCCCTTTTCCAGCGCGGCGACGGCGATGACGGGCTTGAGCGTCGAACATGGCTCGAATCCAGCGGAGTACGCAAGCTTCTGGTTGACTATCGTGAGGATGCGGCCAGTCGAGGGATCGACGGCGACCACGGAGCCGTTTTGGCGTCCCAGGGCGTCAAGAGCCGCTTGGCGCACGGTGGGATCATCGAAGGTCGCATCGTCCCCGATGGCAGGATCAGCCATGTACGTGGGTACGCCATAATAGTGGCGATAGTGATGCCGGGTTGAGACGGTGACGCGCGTATGCGTGGATTTGCGCTTGCTCGCATTCGTCGGGAGTGCTGACGACAAAGACGCGGCGAACATAGCTGCAAGCGCCAACAGCGCAAATTTCACAAAAAACGACTGGGTCCTGGCTGGGCTCTGGGTCATGGGCCTATTTTTTAACGACTGCTAACCTCTCTAAAGTTTGTCGAATGCGCTCATTCTAAGAAAAACACGCAATACGGCGCAAGTAAAACCTGCCAGATCATTGCAGAGAGTTGCGAAAGACGCAATGGAACTCCAGCCGAGAGTCGCGCAGGAGTATCAGTACGCTGGTACAGGGCCGTTCGTTCTGGTACGGAAGAGGTATCAGTCATAAGACGGTTCGTTACGGTTAGATGCCGAGAAGATGGATCGGGTTTTGCGAGAAGAGGACGAGACCTGAATCACAGACAAAGACAGAAAAACGCACGGTCAAACCCACCTGCTATGCGTGGGCCTGCTTGGGGCACACCAAGCTTGGACCACTGAAAAGTGAGCCCCTAACCGGACTAACGGGCGGCTTTGGCCTTGGCTGCGGGGACGGCTTGCGGGCCGGACCTGGTGGCTTCCTTTGTAGTTTCGGCTGCGGCGGCCTTTGGGGATTCTTCGCTAGCGACGGAGGCGGGGAGGCCGAGTTGCTTGCGCAAAGTGGCGTCGATTTTGTTGCGAATGTCGACGTGTTCGCGCAGGAAAAGGCGCGCGCTTTCGCGGCCCTGGCCAAGGCGTTCGCCGCCGAAGGAAATCCATGTGCCGTTCTTCTCAAGGACGCCGCGGGCGACGCCGAGATCGAGCAAATCGCCTTCCCTGGAAACGCCTTCGCCGTAAAGGATGTCGAATTCGGCTTCGCGGAACGGCGCGGCGACTTTGTTCTTTACGACTTTTGCGCGTGTGCGCGAGCCGATAACGCGGTCGCCTTCTTTAATAGCT
>DATGJE010000073.1:0-13005 GCA_035295305.1 Candidatus Acidiferrales bacterium
GTTCATCTAACCAGAGAGAAGGGGAAAAGCGATGAAAAGCGGAGAGCAGAAGAACGGGCACGAGAATTTGTGGAGAGTGAAGGTCGGGCTGGCGGAGATGTTGAAGGGTGGCGTCATTATGGATGTGACCACGGCGGAACAGGCGAAAATCGCCGAAGATGCGGGAGCGTGCGCAGTGATGGCGCTCGAACGCGTGCCGTCGGACATTCGGAAGGACGGAGGCGTGGCGCGCATGGCGTCGCCGCGAATCATCCGCGAAATTATGGCCACGGTGACAATTCCCGTGATGGCGAAAGTGCGCATCGGGCATTTCGCCGAAGCGCAAGTGCTCGAAGCGCTCGAAGTGGACTACATCGACGAGAGCGAAGTGCTGACGCCAGCCGATGAAGAGAATCATGTGTGGAAGCACGCGTTCAAGGTGCCGTTCGTTTGCGGCGCGCGGAATCTGGGCGAGGCGCTGCGGCGCATCGGCGAAGGCGCGGCGATGATTCGCACGAAGGGCGAAGCCGGCTCAGGCAACATTGTCGAGGCAGTGCGGCACATGCGGACTATTGTCGGCCAGATGAAGAAGCTGACGACGCTTGGTGAAGAAGAGCTGATGCATCAGGCGAAAGAGTTGGGCGCGCCGCTCGATTTGGTGCAGCAAGTGGCGAAAACAGGCAAGCTGCCGACTCCGAATTTCTCGGCGGGCGGAATCGCGACTCCGGCGGACGCAGCTCTGATGATGCAGTTGGGCGCGGAGGCGGTGTTTGTCGGATCGGGGATTTTCAAGTCGAGCGATCCGGCGAAACGCGCGAAGGCGATTGTGTACGCGACGACAAATTACCAGGACGCGAAGAGAGTGCTCGAAGCGTCGGACGAATTGGGCGAAGCGATGAAGGGGCTCGACGTCCGGCAGATGGACGAGAAGGATTTGATGCAGACGCGCGGATGGTGAAGAAAACAGCGGCTAGTGGCGAGTGATTAGTGGATAGTCAAGGTCGAGAGCAAACCCATGGCGCATTTGTTTGAGCCGTTGACAATTCGAGGGGTGACGCTGCGGAACCGCATTGCGGTTTCGCCGATGTGCCAGTATTCGTGCGCGGACGGACTGGCGAATGACTGGCACCTCGTTCACCTTGGAAGCCGCGCGGTGGGCGGAGCGGCGATTGTGTTTTGCGAAGCAACTGCGGTGACGCCCGAGGCACGCATCAGCCCGGAGGATTTGGGGATTTGGAGCGACCGACACGCGGAAGCCCTGGCACGAATTGTACGTTTCATTCACGAGCAGGGAAGCCTCGCGGGAATTCAGCTTGCGCATGCGGGGCGCAAGGCAAGCACGTACAAGACGTGGGCCGCGCAGCATGGAGAAGTGCCGGAGAGTGAAGGCGGATGGACCGATGTGGTCGCGCCGAGCGCGATAAAATTTCAGGACGATTATCCGCAGCCGCGCGAAATGACTCGCGAGGAAATCAGCGGCGTCACGAAAGCGTTTGCTGCGGCGGCGCGGCGAGCGCTCGGCGCGGGATTCGACGTGGTGGAAATTCACGCGGCGCACGGATACTTGATTGATGAATTTCTTTCGCCGCTCAGCAATTTCCGCCGCGACGAATACGGCGGCTCGTTTGAGAATCGCACGCGGTTCGCGCGTGAAGTGACGCAAGCGGTGCGCGCGGAATTGCCGGAAAAGCAGCCGCTCTTCATGCGCATTTCGGCAACGGATTGGAAGGAAGGCGGCTGGGACATTGAGCAGTCGGTGGAATTGGCATGCGCGGTGAAAGAAATGGGCGTCGATTTGATGGATTGCTCGTCGGGCGGCGTCGTCCCGGGCGTGAAGATTCCCGTGGGTGCGGGATATCAAGCTGAATTTGCGGAGCGGATCCGCCGCGATGCGGGAATTTTGACGGGCACCGTCGGGATGATTACGGAGCCAGTGCAGGCGGACCATGTTATTCGCAGCGGGCAAGCAGATATTGTGCTGCTGGCGCGGGAGATGCTGCGCAATCCTTATTGGCCGTTGCGTGCGGCGCGCGTGTTGGGCCAGCCTGCGAGTTGGCCGCCGCAATATTTGCGAGCTGGTCCGGAGAAGTCGCAGATGCGCGAGCCGGTGAAGCACGAAGTGGAGGAGAAACGGGTGGTTGCGGAGGCAGCGCAGCGCTAACTCTAAACTCGAAAAGCGAAAAGCGAAAAGCGAAAAGCGAAAGGTCCCACCCTTCACAAAAGGCATTCAGGATGGGGCACCCGGGAACCCAAACTCAAAAGTGAAAAGTGCGAAATTGAAGATTGGCATACTGGCGATACAGGGGGATTTTGAGGCGCACGCGCGCGTGCTGGAGAAACTGGGCGTGGAATACGTGTTTGTGCGCACGCCGGAGGATCTGCAAGGCATCGACGGGCTGATTTTGCCGGGCGGCGAAAGCACGACGCACATGAAAATGCTGGCAGAGACGGGTCTCGACGAGGCGATTCGAAAGATGGGGGCGAGCGGGGGCGCGTTTTTTGGGACTTGCGCAGGCGCGATTTTGCTGGCACGCGAAGTGAAGGGGCCGGAGCAGGCGTCTCTGGGATTGATGGATATTACGGTGGTGCGGAACGCGTACGGAAGGCAGCTCGCGAGCGACGTGTTCTTGCTGCCGACGAAATTGAGCGTCGAGCCGCTCGAGATGGTGTTCATTCGCGCGCCGATTATCGAGGGGGTTGGCAAGAACGTCGAAGTGCTGGCGGAGCGCAATGGAAAGCCAGTGCTCGTTCAGCAGGGGCGCATGATCGCGGCGACGTTTCATCCTGAGCTGACGGGCGACACGAAAATCCACGAGCGATTTGTGAAGCTGGCGGAAAAAGCAGCGGTGAGCGAGGCGAGTTCACAATCGAGAGTTGCGAGTCGAAAGTAAGACAAACGGAGAAAATTGAGGAACGGCGACGCGAAGAAGCGTAAACAGGGAAGAGAATCAGGCGCCTTTATCGCGGAGGCGCCGAAGGAGCAGAGGCCCAGGGCTGTCGATGAGAAGCGGGACACAGGCCATCTGAATACTGCGAACGAAGGGAGATCGAAAGATGTTCTTCAGGCCTTACATTGTGTACGGATACTTGATAGTGCCGCTTGTGTGTTTCGTAATTTCCGCGAAGTGGACGCGGGAACTGGGCTACGGTCTGCTGTGGCAATTGATCGCGGCGATTTGCGGGTTCGTGTTGGGGCCGATCATGCTGCTACTGCTTTATATTCGCGGATTTTGGGGACCAAGAGGGAAGGCCAAGCCCGTGTCATTTACGTAAGTATCTGAGCGATGGACGCGTCCGACCAAGAGCCGCAACGAACAAAAGTGCTTTTCGTCTGCGTTGGCAATTCCTGCCGCAGCCAATTGGCCGAAGCGATCGCGCGTCATTACGCCTCCGATGTGATAGAGGCGGAAAGCGCGGGGACTTCGCCATTTGGATCTGTAGCGCCGCCGACGCTCGCAGTGTTGCAGGAAAATGGGATTCGCGCAGAAGGACATTATTCGAAGGGCATGGACGACGTTAGCGAGTTTTTCGATCCGGAGATTGTCGTGAATATGTCGGGACGCACGCTGGACGGAATGTTCCCGGGCGCGGCCTTGACGGAATGGCAGATCGACGACCCGTTTGGGAGCGAAGCGCAAACTTACCGGCGAATTTACGGCCAGATCGAGAAACGTGTGAGCAAGCTGGCGGCGGAGTTACGCAAAAAGGCAAAAGAGTGAGGCGAGAAAAAACGAGCGTCTCGCAGGAGGATTATTTAAAGGCCATCTGGGAGATTGTCCTGGAGGAGCAAGTTCCCATCAGCGCGCGGCTGGCGGAGGATTTGGGTGTTACGCCTCCCGCGGTGACCGCGGCGCTGAAACGCATGACGCAGGGCGGATTTTTGCGCGTCGCGCGAAGCGGTCGAATTGAATTGACCGTCAAGGGAAGAAAAATCGCGCAGCATTTGGTGTTGCGGCACCGCTTGTCGGAGAAATTGCTGACGGATGTGATCGGCCTGGATTGGAAGCGCGCACACGAAGAGGCGGAGAGGTTGGAACACGGCGTGTCGCCGGAAGTGGTCGCGCTGCTGCTGAAACGATTCGGGCGCGAGAGCCGGTGTCCGCATGGCGTGCCGCTGTTTGGCGGAATGTCGAAACTGAGGCGGCGCTATGGTGCGATGCAACTCGCGGAAGCTCCGGCGGGGCGAAAGTACGAAGTGCTGCGCGTGTACGAAAAAGAGCCGGAGTTTTTGGCGTTTCTTGCAGGGCTGAAACTCTTGCCGGGCGCGCATGTGCGCGTGTTGAAACGCGAGTACGACGAGACGATGACTGTGACGCTTGGTTCGTCGGCGCGGAAGATATACCTGGGGAAATCGGCGACGAGCCGGGTTTGGGTGAGAGATAGTCGAAAGTCGATAGTTGATAGTTGACGTTGCCGAAAAGTTGAGTCTTCCATCTGACCGAAAAATAGTTGCTGCGCGTGTTGAGACGCAAGACTAGTATCGATCCTCATGGCATTTCACTCCGGATTCATTGCGATACTTGGGCGGCCGAATGCGGGGAAATCCACGCTTGTAAATAAACTGGTGGGACGCAAGGTGGCGATTGTTTCGCCGCGTCCGCAGACGACGCGCAATCGCATTCAAGGAATGCTGAATCGCGAGAATGGCCAGGTGGTGTTGATCGACACGCCGGGAATCCATCGCGCGACCACGGCGCTAAACCGGCAAATGATGCAGGAAGTGACGCAAGCGGTGGACGGTGTGGACATCGTGTCGCTGATCGTGGACGCGACGGAAGATTTTCAGGCGTCGGACCGGCACTCGGTCGAATGGGTGAAGCGGTTTTCTGGTCCCGCATATTTGTTGCTGAACAAAGTCGACCGTTCCCGCAAGGACCGCCTGCTGCCTTTGATCGACCGCTGGAGAGGCGAGCACGATTTCGAGGAAATCTTCCCCATTTCCGCGCTGACAGGCGAGGGCACGCTCGATTTGGTAGAGAGCTGGATCGCGCATCTGCCGGAGCATCCCGCATATTTTCCCGAGGATCAGTACACGGATCAGCCGGAGAGATTCCTGGCGGCGGAGATTGTTCGCGAAAAAGCAATTTTGCTGACACGCGAGGAGTTGCCGCATGCCGTCGCGGTGCTGGTGGATGATTTCGAGGAAGGCGAGAAGCTGCTGAAGATTCGCGCAACGATTTACGTGGAGCGCGAGGGACAGAAGGGAATTCTGATCGGGCGCGGCGGGTCGATGATGAAGGAAATCGGGACGGCGGCGCGCAAGGAACTCGAAGAATTGCTGGGCGTGAAGATCTTTCTGGAATTATTCGTGAAGGTGCAGGCGAATTGGCGCGGGAATCGCGCCATGGTCAAGCAACTCGATTGGCATTGGCAACTCGAGCAGATGAGCGAAGAGTAGAATTTTCGTCGCCAGCGAGTGCGGCTACATTCGTGTCGGTGCAATTCCAAGCGATTTCATTTTGCGGTAGAGGTGCGTGCGTTCGAGGCCAATCGCGGTGGCGGTCTTGGTCATATTCCATTGATTTTCTTCGAGTTTGCGCAGGATGAATTCGCGCTCATAGGCAGCGCGGGCCTCCTGAAGGGTGGAATAGGGATGCTGCGGGCCGCGCCCTGCGTCTCGAAAAACTTCCGGCGGCAGATGCTGTGGTTCAATGCGCAGCGCGGGGGACATGATCACCAGGCGCTCGATCAGATTTTTCAACTCGCGGACATTCCCCGGCCACGGATAGCGCAGCAGCACGTCCATCGCGGCGGGAGTGAGCTCTTTAGGTTTCTTTCCATAGGCGCGATTGAATTCGGCGAGGAAGTGTCGTGCGAGAATGGGAATATCTTCGGTGCGATCGCGCAGCGGCGGGACAGTGAAGGGAATCACGTTCAGGCGATAAAACAGGTCTTCGCGAAAAGCGTTGCGCGAGATTTCGTCCTCGAGTTTTTTATTGGTGGCGGCGATTACGCGGACATCCACAGCGGCCATTTCGCTCGAGCCGATGGGCTCCACGCGTTGCTCTTCGAGCGCGCGCAGCACCTTCGATTGCGTTTTCAGGCTCATGTCGCCAACTTCGTCGAGGAAAAGCGTGCCGCCGTCAGCCTTTTGAAACTTGCCGGATTTGTCCTCGCTCGCGCCCGTGAAACTGCCCTTGCGGTGGCCAAACAATTCGGATTCGATCAGCTCTTCGGGAATCGCAGCGCAATTGACTTCGACGAAGGGTCCCTGCGCGCGGCTGCTCTGCGCATGGAGCGCGCGCGCAACCAATTCCTTGCCTGTACCACTTTCTCCGTAAATGAGGACGCGGCCGTTGGTGGGAGCAGTCAGCGCGATCTGCTGGCGCAGAGCCTTCATCGGGACGCTGTCGCCGAGGATTTGGTAACGCTGTTCGAGTTCGGCGCGCAGCCGGCGATTTTCTTTTTCCAGACGCAGATAATCGAGAGCGTTTTTTACGGCAAGCACGGTCTTATCGAGCGAGAGCGGCTTCTCGATGAAGTCGAATGCGCCGAGCTTGGTGGCGCGGACGGCAGTTTCAATTTTCCCGTGACCCGAGATCATCACGACCATGGGTGCACCATCATGCTCGTTGATGCGTTCGAGCGTTGCGAGGCCGTCGATGCCGGGCAGCCAGATGTCGAGAAGAACTAGATCAAACGGGCGGCGTTCCACGGCTTCGACGCATTCCTCGCCTGAACTGACGGCACTGACGTCGTAGCCTTCATCGCGAAGAAGCGCGGAGAGCGACTGGCGGATGCCACTTTCGTCGTCGACGATGAGGATGGAGGCGGGCATGCGTCAGGGCTTCAGGATTGAGTGCTCGGTTGCGGCGCGGCTACTTCGGCGGCCGGCAGGCGAATCAGGAAGCGCGAGCCCGACGGATGATTGTCTTCGACGCGCAGCGTGCCGTGATGTTCGCTGACGATGCGGCTGGCGATAGCGAGGCCGAGGCCCGTGCCGCGGTCCTTTGTAGAGAAATGAGGGAGGAAAAGTTTGTCTTTATCCTCGGGCGAGATCCCGTGGCCTGTGTCGGCCACTTCGACTTCGATGGCGTCGCCCTGCCCGGCGGCACGCGTGGCGACGGTGATGGAGCGAAGCGTGGCGCCTTCCAGGGCTTCAGCGGCATTGTCGATCAGATTTACGACAACACGGCGCAGCAGTTCAGCATCCGCTTTCACGATTGGCAAATTCGGCGTGAGTTCGCGGTGCAGCGCGATGCCTTCGAGGCGCTCGTGGAACACATCAAGAGCTTCCGAAACGATCGAGTTCACGTCCGCCGGAGCAAGGCGCGCGGCGGGGAAGCGGGCGAACTGAGAAAATTCATTCACGAGCGATTCGAGTGTTTCGACTTCACGCTCGATCAAATGCGCACACTCGGAAACGAGATGCGGCCATTCAGAGCGGTCTTCGCGCCGGCGGGAGGGTGAAGAGCGTGCGAGGTGCCGAAGCAAGCGTTGGGCGGAAAGCTGAATGGGCGTGAGCGGATTTTTGATTTCGTGCGCGATGCGCTGCGCGACTTCCTGCCACGCAGCGGCTTTTTGCGCGCGAAGAAGTTCCGTGACGTCGTCAATGACAACCACGAATCCGGGATTGTTGCGGCCTGACCCGAGCGAGCTGACAGTGACGGCGGCGTGATGAAGACGGCCGGAGCTCGAGATTTCAAGTTCCTGCGTGGCAACGCCCATACGCAAGGACTGCCGCATCAGTTGAAACACGCGGCGTCCAGCGTCTTCTCCGAGAAGTTCTGCAAGAGAAGTGGCCGACGCTGCGCGTTCACCGAACATTGTAGCCGCTGCTGAATTGATGCGATTGACTTTACCGTTTGCGTCAAGAGACAGAACGCCGGTGGGAATATTTTCGAGAATCGTTTCCATCAGCTTGCGGCGGCGTTCGATTTCCTCGAGAGCCTGCTGGAGGCTATTTGTGAAATCATCAATTTGCTTGCGCGATTGACCGAGCTGTGCGGCCATCTGGTTGAAGGAGTCGACCAGCGCGCCTAGTTCGTCATGCGCGCGCGTGGTGATGCGGTAGTCAAGGTTGCCACGGGCGACTTGCTGTGTGGCCTTTGCGAGGGCCTGAATCGGGACGGTGATGCGTTTCGACAGAAACAACGCAACCCACGTGGTGGCGTAAAGGAGCAGCAAAGTAATCAGCAGGAGGCCTAGAAGAATTTCATTCTTGAAGAAGCGCAGGTGCTGATACTGCGACGAGTATGTTTGCGTCTCGCTCTGAATGCTGCTGAGGCGCGTGACGAAATCGTCGGGGAGGCCGCGACCGACCAAGAGCCAGCCGCCCTGATACGGCACATGGCCCGCGAGGTAAAGTTTGCGGTTGATCTGCCAGACGTCGGTCCCGCTCGGGAGACCCTGAATTCGGCGAAACACAGCACCCGGCGCGAAAGTGGGGACGCTGGAAGTTTCGGCACCGGCCTTGTCGGTGGTCCACACGACGTCAAATTCAGAATCCGAGCGTGTGGTGTAGTGGCGCAGATCGCGTCTGCGACCGGGAGCGGAGAGCCAGTCGACAACATCCTGCGCCAAAGTATCCAGGCGTTCGTGCTCCTTCTTGCCCATTTCGTCGATCAAGGCCTGACTTTGCTCGTTGGCGATTTCCAGGGGCTTGGGGAACCAAATGTCCATGGTGCGATTAACGAGCGCGTAACTGAAAAAGAACAGAAACACGACAGGGAGGAGCGAAACACCCATTGCGCCGAACACCATTTTGGTTTTGAAGCGGGAGCCAAGAATACCGGCGCGGTGCTCACCCCAAAGCCGCAGCACGCTGCGCGTGAGAATCAGGCCAAAAACAAGGAAGGCGATGACGATGAACGTGGAGAGCGCAAAAAGAATCACAAAATCGTTGCTGCTGTGCGGCTGGACTGGAACATTGAGCGAGCCCAGCGTGAAAATCGCAGCGGCGAGCATGGCGACGCACAGGCCGCCGAAAGCGAGCCACAGATGACGAGTCCAATTTCGTTTAGTCATCATGGCGCCTCGAGAAACGGGCCGAGAGGACATTCCGAGCAACGCGGGTCGCGGGGGCGGCACCAGTTTTTGCCAACGTTGACGAGCAGTGCATGGAACTCATTGTAGCGCGATACGTCCCGCGGAAGATGAGACTCGATGAGTGTGCGCATTTCCTCATAGGTAGCTTTGTCACCTACCCAGCCGTGACGGGAGAGGATTCGCTTCGTATAAGCGTCAACGACGAAGATTTCCTTGGCCCCGGCGTAGAGGAGAATCGAATCCGCGGTCTCCGGGCCGATGCCATGAACGCCCAGAAGTTTTTCGCGAAGCTCCGCCGTGGGCGTTTGAAACATGCGTTTCAGCGAACCTGAGTATTCGTCACTCAGAAAGCGGACGAAAGCCTTCAGCTTCTTCGCTTTTTGCCGAAAGTAGCCCGAAGAATGAATCAACGATGCCAGATGCGTCGTAGAAACGCGCTCCATCGCCCGCGGGGATAGAAGATGTTCGCGGCGCAAGTTCGCAATGGCGTGCTCAACATTCGTCCAATTCGTATTCTGGGTGAGAATCGCCCCAACAATCACCTCGAATGGCGTTTTCGCCGGCCACCACGATTGTGGTCCAAGACTTCCGTAGAGAGTGTGGTAATATGACGTCAATGGGGTAGTAGGAACAGGCACAGTCCCCGCGCGTTTCGGGGTTTCCCTCCGTTGAAAATCTGCGGCGATTATCGTTTCTTGGGACATCCGCAGCCAAGATAACCAGCAAGAAATGGCAAGTCAAGGAACCGGCTAAATCAAGGTTCGCGCAACCTGTACGTGCGTACAGTGGCTGTTACAGAACGACCCGAAAGGGGACATCTGATTCCTACTTGGCGGCGTGCTAACCTTTGGACTCCGAGTAGTCCGCGAATGGGAGTGCAGTGAATGTCGTCTCGTCTTGGTGAAATTCTGGTTCGAGATAGTCTGATCTCGTCTGATCAGCTTAAGCAGGCGCTCGACTATCAGAAGAAGGAAGGGGGACGGCTCGGCACTTGCCTGGTGAAATTGGGACTGGTCAGCGACGAAGACATCACCGCCGTTCTTTCGCGCCAGTACGGCGTACCCTCCATAAACCTGAAATTCTACGAAGTGGATCCCTCGGTCATCAAATTAATCCCGCAAGAAACCGCTGTGCGGTACCAGATTGTGCCGCTGTCCCGCGTAGGTTCGACGCTGACGATAGCGATGACGGATCCGACGAACGTTTTCGCCATGGACGATATCAAGTTCATGACCGGATTCAACGTGGAGCCGGTAGTGGCGTCGGAATCGGCGATTTCCGAAGCGATTGGGAAGTTTTACGGGGCGGCAGAGAGCGTCGAAGAACTCGACAAGGTGATGAAAGACCTTGCAGGCGAAGACGCGGCTCTCGAGCTGTCGCAAGAAGAGGCCGATATGGACTTGGCCTCGCTCGAGAAGGCCGCTGAAGAAGCGCCGATCATCAAGCTGGTGAACCTGATTTTAACGGACGCGGTGAAGCGCGGCGCGAGCGATATTCACGTGGAACCGTACGAGAAGGAATATCGCGTGCGATTCCGCATTGACGGCATTTTGCAGAACGTGATGTCGCCGCCGATGAAATTGAAAGATGCAATCACCAGCCGTATCAAGATCATGTCCAAATTGGACATCAGCGAAAAGCGGTTGCCGCAAGACGGCCGCATCATGATCAAGTACCTCAAAGACGGGAAAAAGAAGGAACTGGACTTCCGCGTTTCGACGGTGCCGACCCTGTTTGGCGAAAAGATCGTCATGCGGTTGTTGGACAAGGAAAACCTGCGACTGGACATGACGAAATTGGGTTTCGAGCAGGAGTCGCTCGAGAAATTTGCAAAAGCCATTTTGAGGCCGTACGGCATGGTGCTTGTCACGGGACCGACCGGATCGGGCAAAACCAACACTTTGTATTCCTCGGTGGCAAAGTTGAACACGCCGGAAACAAACATCATGACCGCCGAAGACCCGGTCGAGTTCCAGTTGGCGGGCATCAACCAGGTCCAAATGAAGGAACAGATCGGGCTGAATTTCGCGTCCGCCTTGCGCGCTTTCCTGCGGCAGGACCCCAACATCATCCTGGTCGGCGAAATCCGCGACTTCGAGACGGCTGAAATCGCCGTGAAAGCCGCACTCACTGGTCACTTGGTGTTATCGACTTTGCACACGAACGACGCGCCCTCGACGATCAGCCGGTTAATGAACATGGGCATTGAGCCGTTCCTGGTGGCGACTTCAGTGAACTTGATTTGTGCGCAGCGCCTGGTGCGGCGAGTCTGTTCGCAATGTAAAGAACCGATGAACATCACGCCACAGGCGCTCATCGACGCGGGCTATACGACGGAAGAGGCAAAGACAACCACGGTGTATCACGGGCGTGGCTGTGGAACGTGCAACAACACGGGCTACAAAGGGCGCGTCGGCTTGTACGAGGTGATGGAAATCAACGACGAATTGAAGGAGTTGATTCTGGTTGGCGCTTCCGCATTGGAATTGCGGAAGAAGGCTTTGGACAACGGAATGATTACGTTGCGCCGCAGCGGCCTGATCAAGATTGCGTCGGGGCAGACAACGATGGAAGAGGTAATACGCGAGACCGTGCTTTAGACGAAGGGGTGGAAGATGTCGAGTATTTCGTTAAGCGAACTGCTGAAGAAGATGATCGAAATGGGCGGGAGCGACCTGCACTTGTCAACGAACAGCGCGCCCCGCATCCGCGTGAACGGAAATCTGCGGCCGCTGGACATGCCCCCGTTGTCGGCGGCAGACACCAAGGCTCTTGCCTATAGCGTGCTCACCGACGCGCAGAAGCACCGCCTCGAGGAAAATCTTGAACTGGACTTCTCGTTTGGATTGAAAAGCCTTGCGCGTTTCCGCGGAAATATTTTTCATCAACGCGGGGCTGTCGCTGCGGTCTTCAGGACAATTCCCTGGGAGATCAAGACGTTCGACGGGCTGGGCTTGCCCGCCGTTGTAAAGACGCTGTGCGACAAGCCGCGCGGACTGGTGCTGGTGACCGGACCGACCGGCTCGGGCAAATCCACCACGCTCGCGGCCATGCTGGACAAGATCAACAACGAACGTGAAGAGCACATGATTACCATCGAGGACCCCATCGAGTTCCTGCACAACCACAAGAAATGCCTGGTCAACCAGCGCGAAGTGCACTCGGACACGCATTCTTTTGCGAATTCGTTGCGAGCCGCGTTGCGCGAAGACCCAGACGTGGTGCTGATCGGCGAAATGCGCGACCTGGAGACGATCGAATCCGCGCTGCGAATTGCAGAGACAGGCCATTTGACCTTTGCAACGCTGCACACGAACTCGGCGCTTTCGACCATCAACCGTATCGTGGACGTGTTCCCGGCGCACCAGCAGCCACAGGTGCGCGCGCAACTATCGATGGTGCTGGAAGGGATTCTTTGCCAATCGCTGTTGCCGCGCATTGACGGGCGCGGACGGGCAATGATCATGGAAATTCTCATACCGACTTCGGCGATCCGCAACCTGATTCGCGAAGACAAAATTCACCAGATCTATTCGGCCATGCAAACGGGCACGGGACAAACAGGAATGCAGACGTTCAATCAATCACTTGCAAACGCGTACTTCCAGAAAGCAATCAGCATGGAAACAGCGCTTTTGCGCTCATCGAACCCAGACGAATTGCAGGATTTGATCAATCGTGGAGTGACATCGCCAGTGGCTACGGGTAAATCCCCCGCGCGCCGTTAATGGCGGCAAGGGAAAAAGGGAAATAGGAGGTAAGGAACATGCCGGTCTTTACATATACAGGAGTGAATCGGGGCGGAACGACGGTCACAGGAGAACGCACCGCAACGAACAAAGCCGAAGTGCAGACACAACTGCGGCGAGAGCAAATCAACGTCAGCAAAGTGTCGGAGAAAGGCAAGGAGTTCGCCTTCCCGACCTTTGGCGGCGGCGTGAAAGCCAAGGAACTCGCTATTTTCACGCGACAGTTCTCGGTGATGATCGACGCCGGGTTGCCGCTGGTGCAGTGTCTTGAGATTCTTGCGAATCAGCA
>DATGJE010000074.1:0-2345 GCA_035295305.1 Candidatus Acidiferrales bacterium
GCGTCGTCAACTCTTCCCATTTTGGCGAGCATCTGTCCGTACTGAAAATATGCTGCGACGTAATCGGCATGCGCGGCAATCAGTTGCTTGAAATTATCCTCGGCGGCTGCGCTGTCTCCGGTCTTCAGGCATTCCATCGCAAGGCCGTAGCGGCCGAATGCGTCGGCGGGATTCTTGGCGACAAATTCTTCGAGCATTTGTCTGCGGCTTTTCGAAACTTGGGGCGTGTTCATGATTGTCGTATTATAGTCACCTCGTTTGCGGACGCCAAATCTTGTGTGAGGAAATGTTGACGAAACAGAAGGGCAAATCAAAAGCAAGTCCCGCAGGTGGAGCGGCCACATATACAACAGAGCCTCCCGACACAGGGCTTCCCGGCAAACCGGTAAGCGCGTCGCGCTCGGAAATGCTTGAAGCTGTGCTTCCGAACGACGCGAATCCGCTGGGGTATATTCTGGGCGGGCGCGTGATGCATTTGATCGACATCGCAGGGGCCATTGCCGGGCATCGGCATTCGGGGAGCTATCTTGTGACTGCGTCGGTCGACTATCTGGATTTTCGGAGTCCGATCCACATTGGCGATTTGATCGTGCTGAAGGCGGAGGTCAATCGCGTGTTTCACACGTCACTGGAAGTGGGCGTGAAAGTATATTCCGAGAATATTTTGACGCGGGAGCGCAAGCACACGTCGAGCGCTTACGTCACGTATGTGGCCGTGGACGCCGATCTTCACAAGCATGCGATTCCGCCGTTGATTCTCGAAACGGATGAGGATCGCCGCCATTGGCGCGAAGCGGGCGAACGGCGCAAAATCCGGCTGGCGCATCGCTACAAACGCCCATTGCCGCCGGAATGAGTTGCCGCGTATAGCAAACGATGGAAACCATCGACATAAATTACCGAGATAAATGTTCGAGGACGGATTTTGCGGCGCGGAATCCTTGCGAGATGCAGCTCCCGATGGAAGGGCCTTCGAGGTAATTTCCCGCGACAAAAATGCCGCGACAATTTTCGAGTTCGTCCTGAATCGCCTGAACTCGTTCCGCATGCCCCAAATTGTATTGCGGCAGCGCCTTCGCGTGGATCCAGACTTGTTGCGCAGCGGGCGGTCCGCTGATTTCCAGCACTTTTCCGATTTCGACGCGCACCTGGTTGGCAATCTGTTCCTGGCTCATCTCCAGAATTCGTGGATCCATTGCGCCGCCAATGAAGCTGGTTATCAGGACCATGCCCGCCGGCGCGCGCCCGGGAAAGAGCGACGAATTCCAAACGTTTCCCAGCGTGCGCAGGCCTTCCTTTCGCGGTACGAGAAAACCGAATCCGTTGAGCGCATGCCCAACATGCTCGCGGCGGTATCCTTCAGCGACCACCGCGACCGGAGCATAGGGAATCCCCGAGAGCGTCGCAGACAGGACTTTCGCAAATGTATTTACCAGGCGCGCGGCTTCATACGCCGGCGTGGCAATCACAATTGCATCGGCTTGCAAGGTCTCCGGGGCGCGCATTCGTGAGCAATGAATCGACCATCCAGAGTTCATTGCCGATTCGAGCGAGTCGATGCGAATGTCGTTGGTGACGCCGCTCCCAAGTTTCCTTACTAACGCGCCGATAAAACTTGCCATGCCGTGTTTGAAACCGGCGAGCGTCGGCCGCGTGTGGGGGCCGTTGCCGCGCGACTTCATCGCGCCGCGGATAATGCTGCCGTATTCTTCCTCCCATACCGCCATGGTCGGAAAGGTGCTGCGCAAGCTCAGTTGCTCAGGATCGCCGGCGAACACGCCGGATACGAATGGCCCGGCGAGATGCTCAAGAATCTCGGTGCCGAATTTGCGGCGCACGAAATCCGCAAACGATTCATCATACGCCGGCGGTTTTGAATGGCGGAAGGCTTCGCTGAGTACTCGCACCTTCGATCCCATGCTCAGGAGCGAAGTGCTCAGCAGCGTGGGAGGAGACATCGGAGCCGGTCGCAGCTTTCCGTCGAGCAATACATAACGAGGCGTTTTGGGATCGGCTTCGATCAGCTCGCTCTCGAAGTTCGCCGCGCGAATCAGTTCCTGCAAGTCCGGCGTCATTTGGAAGCTCTGCGGGCCGGACTCAAAAAGAAATCCGTCGCGCTCGACGGTCGAAATCATTCCGCCCGGGTAATCGGCTGCTTCGAGCACTCGAACGCCAATGCCCATTTCGGCGAGGCGCAGGGCGCACGCGAGACCGGAGATTCCCGCGCCAACGACAATTGCCTGACGTAGCGGGCTCATCGGGGCAGGGACATTTTAGAGCGTCTTCGAAAAAAGCGGCCGCGAGTCCATTTTCTGTTCGCGGAGGTAGCGATCAAAAGGCATGGC
>DATGJE010000075.1:0-5502 GCA_035295305.1 Candidatus Acidiferrales bacterium
GCGATTCAACCAACCTCCTCGACACCGAGCTATAACGCCAGCTATAACAGAAGGCAGCCTGGAAGCTTTATGGAAAGGACCAAAAGTGGATCCCAAGACGCAGTCGCTGCTCGAAGATGCCTCACGCCGCTCGCTCCATTATCTGAAAACAATCGAAGAGCGCCGCGTTTTCCCCTTGCCCGAAGCTCTCGCCAACCTCGCAAAATGGGAAGCGCCTCTTCCCGCAAATCCAACCGATCCCTCGGATGTGCTCGCGCTCCTCGATGAAGTTGGCTCGCCCGCAACCGTCGCCACCGCTGGCCCGCGCTATTTCGGCTTTGTCACGGGAGGCTCCCTGCCCGTCACCGTCGCCGCGAATTGGCTCGCCTGTGCTTGGGACCAATGCGCTGGACTCGAAGCCCTTTCGCCCGCCGCCTCAGCCATAGAAGCAGTGGCCCTGAAATGGCTCGTCGAGCTTTTCGGTTTGCCGCCCGGCACAGCCGGCGGATTCGTCACCGGCGCCACCACGGCAAACTTCACCGCGCTTGCCGGGGCGCGTCACGCCGTGCTCGCACAGGCTGGTTGGGACGTCGAGGCAAAGGGACTCTTCGGCGCGCCGCCCGTCACCGTTATCGTCGGCGAAGAAGTCCACGTCAGCGCCCTCAAGGCGCTCGCCATGCTTGGCCTTGGCCGCGAACGCGTTGTTCAAGTGAAAGCTGACGGTCAGGGCCGTATGCGCGCGGATGCACTCCCGCGAATCGCCGGCCCAACTATCGTTTGTCTTCAGGCTGGCAACGTGAATTCAGGCGCATTCGATCCCGCGACGGAAATCTGCCGCGCCGCGCACGCGGCAGGCGCATGGGTCCACGTGGACGCCGCCTTCGGCCTGTGGGCTGCGGCCGCTCCCGCTCGCGCTCACCTCTTGCGCGGAGTTGCCGACGCGGATTCCTGGGCCACTGACGCGCACAAGTGGCTCAACGTCCCCTACGATTCAGGAATTGCTTTCGTGCGCAACCCTGAACATCTGCGCGCCGCCATGTCCGTAAACGCTGCCTATCTTGTGCGCGGAGAAAAACGCGAGCCGAATCAGTTCACTCCGGAAATGTCCCGCCGCGCGCGCGGTGTGGAAATATGGGTAGCTCTGCGCTCGCTGGGCCGCGCCGGCCTCGCCGATCTGATTGAACGCATGTGTCAATACGCAACGAGGTTCGCCGAAGGTCTTCGTGCCGCGGGCTGCGAAATCCTGAATGAAGTGAACCTCAACCAGGTTCTCGTTTCGTTTGGTAGTGACGATAAAACTCGCCACGTCATCGCCGCGCTCCAGCGCGAAGGCACTTGCTGGTGCGGCGGCACCATCTGGCACGGGCGCGCCGCCATGCGCATCAGCGTTTCTTCATGGGCCACCACGCCCGCCGACGTGGAGCGCAGCCTCGACGCAATCCTCCGCGCCGCCGCCTCGCCCTGACGACGGTCCTGCGCGTGCCCCATCCTGTTTACCCTGACGGAGGAAGGGAGCGCCTTTGGCGAAGGTGGGGTAGTTCCTCTGCAGCGACTTTTTCCCGTATTTCAGGATGACTGGAATGTTTTTTTCGCGGCTTATCAGTCTGTCGCGATGGTCAGATTAATTTCAATGTCGCGGCGGTCATCAAAGCTGGAAATCGTGCGGCGAGAGGACTTGTGATGTTTGTACTCAGCATGGATTTCGAAATCCACATTCGGGTCGAGCCCCGAGAACTGGTAATGCCCCTGCGGGTCTGCGATGTACGTGCGCACCGTGCGCGTCTTTTTGTTCAATAGGTAGACAACGCCGTTCGGAATCGGGTTTTCGCTGTGATCCATCACGCTGCCGTGCACCGTGCGTAGCTGCGAACGATCTCGCTCGCTCTGTGTCCGCGCCGTTGCAGCCGAAACCGCCATGATCGTCAGCAGAAGCACTACGGAAGGCGCAATCCGAGTTGTTCTCAACTTGGTTCTCCTTCGTGTAGATTCCACGCGCGAAACCGATGGTTCGAACTCTTGCCTGTTAGATGGCGATAGCCCATGAATTAGATGCAGGCGCGGTTTATTCCTCCGGCTCTTCTTCGTCCGATTCGTCTTCGTCCTCCTCCAAATCATCTCCGTCGTCTACGGCCAGCACTTCCTCTTCATCCTCATCTTCGTCAGCAATCACGTTCACGTGGACGGGATGGACCTGCAGCACCTCGAGTTCCACATCGCACTCCGGGCAAGTCAGGATTTCGCCTTCTTCTACTTCGTCTTCGTCCACGTCAATCTCGGCGTCGCATTCCGGGCATCTCACCACGGGCCATTCTCCTTCGCAGATGGTGGGTCAGTTTGAATTCTTTTGATCGCGACACAAAGAGTCAAAATTCAAACTGACCCATTACCCCTTCGCAGCGTAATTCCGCAACCGAGAGCGTATTATATAACGTCCGTGTCAAGCAATAATCCCTGCGAGGGAGCGTTCATGGCGGAAAACAGGGAATATCCCGAGCGTCCCGTAATCGCCGTCGGCGGAGTCGTCGTTTCCGGCGCGCGCGCGCTACTCATCCGCCGCGGCCAGCCGCCTCTTGAGGGCCGCTGGTCCGTCCCAGGCGGAATACTCGAGCTTGGCGAAACAATCGCGCAGGCCATTGAGCGCGAGCTTATGGAAGAAGCTTGTATCCAGGTCCGCCCTCTCGAATTGATTGAGATTTATGAGAAAGTCCTGCGCCTTCCCAACCAGCCGCCGCAATATCATTTCGTGATTTTGGATTATCTTTGCGAATTTCTCGGCGGGAACGCGCAGGCAGGAAGCGATGTCACGGAAGTCGCATGGTCAACCGAAGACGAACTCGACCGTTTTAATCTCACCACGGAAGCCAGGCGCGTCGTCAAACGCGCCTTCGCCATGGCTCGCGAGCGCCAACGCGCCGCTCATACCTAACCGTTCGACAAGCTTCTTGGCCCGGGCGTAACTGCTGTTTTGTGAAATGGGGCTTTAGAGTTTGTGTCGCAAACGGCGCAATGCCAGACGCTTTTGTGCCGCCCGCTTCGGCATCTTTGGAGTGCGGCGGCTCGACGCCGCTTTGCCGTCGCTTTTGTCTTCGTAGGGGCGGGGTTAATCCCCGCCCGTCGGCGTGAAGCGCCGAGTTTTCGCTTTATAGAACTGCCACGGCTCAGTCTCCGTCACGGCACGGCTTCAGCCGTGCCGCAAAGATCCCGACCTGCTAGCCGAAAAAATAATTCGTCAGCGAGTCCGTTCCGAAGTCCGCGACGCTACCCAGCCCAAAAGAGTTCCCGCCGACACCCAAAACGGAAAAATTCCATAGAGCGTGTCAGTGGCTGAATGCGAGTGGCGATCGATGGCCGTAAATACCTGCAGGCAGAAAACCACAGTCAAAATCAGCGCCAACCAACCCGGCCACGCCACCGGCCTGTAGAACCATCCCCATTCATGGAACCATTTGGTTTTCATCTGATCATCTCCTCAATCTTCGGCTGAGATTATCCCATTTGATTTTCGACAGTGATGGCATCAATGAACGAACGAGTAGATTTCGTCCGCAATCCAGTAGTTCGTGAACACGATCGCGAACAACGTTCCGATCAACCACAAGCCCCAGCGCCATCGACGCCAGAGATCGCGAAGAGATGAGTACTGCATGGGAAGATCGGCAAGATAAGCGGCGCAGTAACAAAGATTGGCCAACGCGGCAAGACCCAGAAGTGCCCCCAGCGAGGACCACGTGAATGCAGGACGAAAATGCGGCCAGCTGAAAACGATCCAGCAGATGACCACGGCCGCGAGGATCAGGTTGTAGGCGACGCGGCGGCGCTCCCAGTAGGCGACAGCATCCACGAAGATGCTGCGTGGCTCAGCTGATTGCGGAGCCGTAAAGGAACTGGATGTGCTCATGTGCAAACCTCCGCGGAGGAGTTTGACATTCCGGCCTAGTGAAAGTTGGTGAGAATCCAGAAATTTGCGAGCGCCACGCCCAGGAGCACGCCTGCGAACCATAGCATCCAGCGGCAGCGGCGCCACAAATCGCGAAACGACGAGTATTGGATGAAAACGTCGAGGCCATACGCCACGGAATACAGAACGTTGGCAAGCGCCGCCATCACGAAAAGCGCGAGAATCGCCGGCCACAGCAGCGCTTCGTCAAGATGCGCCCGGTTGGCAACGAGCCAGACAATCACCACGGCGGCAAGAATCAGGTTATACGGGACGCGGCGAAGTTCCCAAAAACGGATCGCATCGTCAAGGATTCCGCGCAATTCATCAGCCTGCAGATACTGAACTGGTCCTGGTGTGTTCATGCGCTACGCTCCGCTGTGAAATGAACTGCAAAACCGAACCCTGGCATCATTACGTCAGAAGAACTATTTCAGGCCGACCACGGCTTGCTCCCGTTAGTGCGATACGGCGCTCGCCGCGCTAACCGGCGCGCGCCCAAATCTGCGGTCTCTCGCGTGAAACTCACGCACGGCATTTTCCAAATCTTCCACGCCGAATTCCGGCCACATACGCTCGGTGAAGTGCAACTCCGCATAAGCGCATTCCCACAGCAAAAAATCGCTCAGCCGCTGCTCTCCTCCCGTGCGGATCAGCAAATCCACATCGGGAGACGCATCTGGCGCATTCGTCACTTGCCCGACGCGCCGCGAAAATTCTTCCTGCGTCACTTCTGTGCTCGACATCATCCAGCACGCCGCTCGCAGCATCGCCTCCCGCGCCGAATAATCCACTGCGATTCGCAGGTCCAGCCCGCGATGCTTCTCAGTCGCTGTCTCCACCGCCTCAATCGCCTCCACCAGTGCGCTCGGCAGACGGTCGCGCCTGCCAATCACGCTGATGCGCACGTCGTGCTCCGTCGCGCGCAGCGCCTGCGCAAAAAAATAAGTTTCGAGCAGCCCGAAAAGTGCGCCCACTTCATCGGGATGCCTCTGCCAGTTATTCGCCGAGAACGCAAAGAGCGTCAGCGTGTCGATGCCCAGCGCCGGCGCCGCTCCCACCACGCGCCGCACCGCCTCCACTCCAGCGCGATGTCCCGCCGAACGCGGCAAGCCCCGCGCTTCCGCCCAGCGCCCATTTCCATCCATTAAAACCGCCACATGCAATCCTTGCGGCGGAACGATGTACAAAGTACTTTCGATCATAAAGTCACCGGGCAAATTTTTTTGCCTCTCCTATCCTTCCCGCGTCGCGCGGATTAACGCTTCCATATGGTCCAGGTAATGCTCCAAAGCGCGCCGCCCCGGCGTAGTCAAACGGAACTCCGTCTTCGGCAGCCGCCCCGCAAAAGATTTTGTGCACGCAATGTAACCCGCATCTTCCAGCTTGCGCGCGTGCACGCTCAAATTCCCGTCGCTCGCTCCCACCAGCTTCTTCAATTCGTTGAAGGTCAGCGTCGCGTTCACGGCCAGAGCGCTGATGATCCCCAGCCGCGTCCGTTCGTGGATAATCCGGTCGAGAGAACGCGCCGCTTCCTCCGCCGGCCGGGTTCGCACCGTCTCCAGTTCCTGCCTTTCCGATTTCCC
>DATGJE010000076.1:0-3934 GCA_035295305.1 Candidatus Acidiferrales bacterium
CCGCAAACCGTTTGCTATTATGCTCGCCTCGTTTGTTGCCGCACGGCGTGTGGGCGCGCGAGGAGAAAATGGCTCTACGCTGGCGCATTGCGATTCTGATCAGTATGGCCATCGCGATCAGCTACCTGGACCGGCAAACGCTGCCAGTGGCGATCAAGGCCATCAGCAAGGACATCCCGCTCTCGAACGAGCAGTTTTCCGATTTGCAGTCGGCGTTTTTGCTGTCGTACGCCTTTATGTACGCGGGCGGCGGGAAGCTCGTTGATGCGCTCGGGACGCGGCTGGGATTCACGCTGATCATGGTGTTCTGGTCTCTCGCGTGCGCGAGCCATTCGCTGGCGGCAACGTTCGCGATGTTGATGGCGAGCCGGTTCTTGCTGGGTGTGGGAGAAGGCGGCGGCTTTCCTGCGGCCACGCGCGCTGTGTCCGAATGGTTTCCGCCGCACGAAAGCGCGACGGCGATGGGGATCATCAACGGCGGGACGGCGGTGGGAGCGGTTGCCGCGCCGCCGTTGATCGCGCTGGTTTTGAGTTTCCTGAATTGGCGCTGGATTTTCGCGATCACCGGCGCGCTGGGAATTGCGTGGACGATCTGGTGGCGGCTCGCGTATTTTTTGCCGGTCGAGCATCCGCGGATCAGTGCGCGCGAGCGTGAAGAAATTCGGCTCGTGACGGAATCGGCCGCAGGCGCGCGGAAATACAACTGGCTGGAGCTGCTGCGCATTCGCGAAGCCTGGGGATTGGTCATTGCGAAATTCCTGAGCGATTCGGCCTGGTACTTTTATCTATTCTGGCTGCCGAAATATTTATATGACGCGAGGGGCTTCGACATCAAAGCAGTTGGGACGTTCGCGTGGATTCCGTACGCGGCATCGGGGGTCGGCTGCCTTGTGGGAGGCTGGTTTTCGAGTTATTTGGTACGAAGGAGATTTTCCGTGAACGTCGCCCGAAAAGTGGCGCTGGGCCTGAGCGCCGCCGTGATGCCAAGCATCTTGCTCGTGCCGCACGTTGCCGTGTCGTGGGCGATCGCGATTTTCAGCCTGGCATATTTCGGGCAGCAATCGTGGTCCACGTTGGTGATGATCGTGCCGGCTGATTTGTTTCCGACCAACGCGGTGGGCGCAGTTGCCGGACTGGTAGGCTTCGGCGGTGCGATGGGTGGTATTGCATTCGGCGAACTTGTGGGATACCTGCTGGATCATGGATTCGGCTACGGCGTAGTGTTCACCATGGCCGGAATGCTGCACGTGGTTGCGTTCCTGGTGATCCTCGGGATGGTCCCCGTGATACGGCCTCTGGCGCAAGGGCGCAATCTCGGATACGAAGGAGCACGATGAAGATCAAAGATATCCGCACGCGAGTGGTCCGCTGGCGGGGAAAGACGGTTCCGCTGCCGCCGCACTTCTGCACGAATCCCATGGACCTGCTGTCGATGCCCGAGGCTTCGATGAGCACGTTTACGTTTCACGGATGGTTGATCGTCGAGGTGTTCACCGACGATGGCCTCGTGGGAATCGGCAACGCAGCGCTTGCCCCTCAGGTGACCAAGCAGGTCATCGACCTCTACCTCAAGCCGCTGGTGACCGGTGCCAATCCGTGGGACATCGAATTTCTGTGGCAGCACATGTACCGCAAGACGATGGCGTTCGGGCGGAAGGGAATCGGCATGGCGGCAATCAGCGCTGTGGATATTGCGCTGTGGGACATTCTGGGCAAGTCGGCAAAGCAGCCTGTTTACCGGCTGCTCGGCGGGCGGACCAAGCGGCGCCTTCCGGTGTACGCGAGCCGGTTGTACAGCGTGCCGCTCGGCGAGCTTGCGGCCGAAGCGAAGCGGTACAAGGACGAAGGGTTTCAGGCGATGAAGCTGCGTTTCGGCTGGGGCCCGAGCGACGGCGCGGCAGGAATGCAACGCAATCTTGATCTGGTACAAACGGTGCGAGAAGCGGTAGGCGACGGAATCGACGTGATGGCGGACGCCTACATGGGCTGGACGCTTGATTATGCAAAACGCATGTTGCCACTGCTCGAACCGTTTCATTTGCGGTGGCTGGAAGAGCCGGTGATTCCGGATGATATCGGAGGTTATGCGGAGCTGAAGTCATACGGCAGAATTCCTATCGCGGGCGGCGAACATGAGCACACGCAATACGGCTTCCGCGATTTGCTGGAGGCGCGCGCCGTGGACTATATTCAATTCGATACGAATCGTGTAGGAGGAATCACGCAAGCGCGCAAAATCACGGCCCTCGCCGAATCGTACTCCGTGCCGGTGATCCCGCATGCCGGGCAGATGCACAACTACCACGTTGTAATGGCAAGCCTGAACTCGCCGATGGCCGAATACTTTCCGATTGTGGACGTAGAAGTGGGCAACGAACTTTTCTGGTACATCTTCGAGGGCGAGCCGAAGGCGCAGAACGGCTTTGTGGACCTCGATGAAAATACACCTGGGCTCGGATTGCGTGTGAACGAAAAGGCGCTCGTAAACTTCGAGGTGATTGAGTGAGGCGAAGAGCGTAATGAGGCTCGTCCAGATTCGAAAGGAAAACACTCGACGCGTGGGAATTGTCGAGGAGCCGCGGTTGCATCTGCTCGACAATTGCGAATCGGTTTATGCGCTCGTGGAAGAAGCGATTGCGACAGGCGAGACACTCGGCGCGGTCGCGCAACGAAGGGCCACCGGGGAGTTGGTCGATTACGATTCGATTTATCGCGGAACTTCGGAATGGCGGTTGCTCGTGCCGGTGGATCATCCTCGGGAATCGGCGCGGTGCCTTGTGTCTGGCACCGGCCTGACGCATCTCGGCAGCGCGCGCGAGCGGCAGGCCATGCACGTGAAAAATGAGGACCTCACCGACAGCATGAAGATGTTTCGTTGGGGAATCGAGGGAGGGCGCCCGGCGGCGGGGCAGATTGGCACCGCGCCAGAATGGTTTTACAAAGGAACGGGAACGATTTTGCGCGCGCACGGAGAAGCTCTCGAAACTCCGACGTATGCGGAGGATGGTGGCGAAGAGGCCGAAATCGCCGGCATCTACCTTGTCGATGCGGGTGGCGTGCCGCGGCGGGTGGGCATGACTGTCGGAAACGAGTTTTCCGATCACAAGTTCGAGAAGCAAAATTATCTAAACCTGGCGAGTTCGAAGATTCGCACCTGCGCGATTGGCCCGGAGCTCGTGCTCGACGCCGATTTTCAATCGGTCTCGGGCGAGGTGGCAATCGAGCGTGGCACAAGCGTGCTGTGGACCAAACAAATTCGCACCGGCGAAGCGGAAATGTGTCACAGCCTGCGGAATATCGAACACCACCACTTCAAATTCGATACGCACCGCAGACCTGGGGACGTACACGTGCACTTCCTCGGTGCCGATTGCTTGAGCTTTGGAGAAGGCATCGAGCTTCGCGACGGCGACATCATGCAGGTGCGATTCGAAGGGTTCGGGCGCGCGCTGCGCAACCCCGTCCGCGTGACGCGCGGCGTAACGAAGCCAGTGAACATTGTTTCCATAGGGTGAAGCAAACGATGTCGAAAACGCGAGTGGCAATTCTAGGATTAGGACTGATGGGCACGGGCATGGCCAAGCGCCTGCTCTCGGAGAAGTTCCCGGTCGTCGTGTATAACCGCGGTCGTGAGAAGGCCGAAGCTTTAGCGGCCGACGGCGCGACAGTAGCCGGCTCGCCCCGCGAGGCTGCGGCGAAAGTGCGCGTCGTCATCAGTATGGTGGCGGATGATGCCGCTTCGCGCGCAGTCTGGCTCGGAGAAAACGGCGCGCTGGCGGGCGCGGCGCCGGGAAAGCTGCTCATCGAATCGAGCACGCTCACAACCGGCTGGGTGCGCGAACTAGCTACGGCAGCAGCGCGGCAGAACTGCGACTTCCTCGACGCACCGGTGACTGGGTCGAAGCCGCACGCGGCATCAGGCGAGCTACTGTTC
>DATGJE010000077.1:0-5137 GCA_035295305.1 Candidatus Acidiferrales bacterium
CCCTAATGAACCGGTTCGCACATCAGAAATCGCCAACAGAGTTCACCGTTTATAACCACAAATCTTCCGCACAAAGTCGTGCCGCGCCTGCGCCTCCGCTGGCCCCTCGACGCCATTTGGCGATGCGCCGTCCACCACGCCTATCACGCCTCGCCCCTGTTTCGTCTCCGCTACAATCACTTCCACGGGATTCGCTGTCGCGCAGAAGATCGAGCACACTTCGTAGCAATCCTTGATTCGTCCCAGCAGGTTGATCGGATACGCGTCGCGCACCAGCACCACGAACAAATGTCCTGCGCCCACCGCCTGCGCGTTCGCAATAGCCGCCGCGCGCAGCTCATCGTCGTTGGCTTCCACGCGTACCAGGCACGGTCCAGACGCCTCGTTGAACGCAATCGCAAATTTCGCGCCCGGCACTGTGTTGACGATCGCTTCAAAAATGTCCTCGGCCGTTTTGATGAAGTGCGCTTGCCCCAGAATCACGTTCGCGCCTTCCGGTATTTCGATTCGTACGCTCGTCAGCTCCATTTTTCCCTCGCCAGGTAATTCTTTTCCATTCGCGCACAATTTTTTTTCAATCTTCGGCGCGCCAAATCGGGAAAGCCATTATCTGCGGGGTTTTCGCGGCAGGCAAGGCCTCTGCGGTTTGGTCATTCACGTGCTCTTGAATCCATAGCCGCTCGCAAGCATCCAAGCGGATGCAGGGAGTAAGCAAGCGGCAGTACAAGTTTATATCGGCCCGTTATACGGTGTTTCCCTGCGGCCCGCGCAACTGGTTGGTAGAACGGAACACGACAATGCTTTTCAGGACTCTTCAACAGGCGAAGCGCTTCCTTCGAATCATTCTGGGCTTCACGCTTCTGGCTCTCGGCGTCGTTTTGTTCTTCAGTCCCGCGCCGGGCTGGCTCGTGATGTTGCTCGGTTTGGGGCTTCTCGCCGCCGAATTCGTCTGGGCTCGCCGTTTGCTCGCCAGTATGAAAGAGCAAGGCGTCCGTCTCCGCGACTTCGTCTTTGCTCGCAGCCACGCCCGCAGCCTCTAGCGCAGCCTCCGTTTTTTGGTAGTTTTCTACGCTTTTCTGTTGGAAGTCATCTCGTGAACGTCCCTAGTCAGGGCACGGCTTTAGCCGTGCCGTAAAACCTAAAATCAGGGTTTTTGACCCTTGAGGTCGGGACGATATTTGGCCAAAGCATTTATGTGATAGGTAGCTAGGGATCTCATCCCGATTGCTGTTCCCATTCCGTCCAGTGTTCCATTTGCATAGCTCGCCGCGCCCTCATCGCAACAACTATCCCTTTTCAGATGGCCCGCCGTGTGGTTTCATTTCCGCGTAACATCTGGGGGAATTCAATGGGTTATGATGAACGACGCTGGGCCGGGAAGTGGGCGTTAGTGACAGGCGCGAGCGCCGGAATCGGCCGCGCCCTCGCCGAACAACTGGCCGCTGGCGGCATGAACCTCGTTCTCACCGCGCGCCGTCGCGAACGCCTGGAAGAACTTGGCTCCAAACTCCGCGCCGCTCATTCAATCAAAACCGAAGTCCTCGCAACGGATCTTGCGCAGTCCAACGCGCCCGCTGAAATCCGCGCCTTCACGGAGGCCAAGAACCTCGAAATCGAGCTGCTGATCAACAACGCCGGTTTCGGCGCCTATGGTGCTCTGCACGAATCCGATCTTGCGCGCCAACTCGAAATGATTCAGGTCAATTGCTCAGCCGTTGTTCATCTGACGCGCCTTTATCTGCCCGAGATGGTCGCGCGCGGCCACGGAGATATTCTCATCGTCGCCTCGGTCGCCGCCTTCCAAGCCGTGCCTTACATTTCGACGTACGCCGCCACGAAAGCCTTCGACCTGCGTTTCGCCGAAGGCATCGCGGAAGAAGTTCGCCGTTACGGCGTTCACGTTTGCGCGCTTTGCCCCGGCTCGACCACCACCGAGTTTCGCGAAGTCGCCGGCCAGCCCGAACACACCTTTCGCGGTGCGGAGACGGCCGAAAAAGTGGCGCGGGTCGGTTTGCGCGCTCTCGCCGCGGGGAAAAGCAGCGTAATCTCCGGCTTGAAAAACAAGCTCAGCGTCGAAGGCCAGCGCCTGGCCCCGCGCAGCTTGGTCACGCGCGTCGCCGCCAGCATGTTCGAACCGGGGAAGTAACTCTTGACGTGCACGAAATGACGCGACCACGAAGCATCTCGCACGATTTCACTCGCCGCGAATTCCTCTCCGTTTCCGGCGCTTCCGCCCTTTCGCTCGCAAACTTGCGCCCTGCGGACGCCGTGATGCCTCCCGCCCGGCAAACATCGCCCGCATCCCCAACCGCGTCGCCATTTCCGAAAAATTTCCTCTGGGGCGCTTCCACTTCCGCCTATCAAATCGAAGGCGCTGTGCGCGAAGACGGCAAAGGCCTCTCTGTCTGGGACGATTTCGCCCACAATCCCGGCAAAATCCACGACGGCCAGACCGGCGACGTCTCCTGCGATTTCTATCACCGTTACGCCGAAGATATCGCCCACATGCGCGACATGGGCCTCACCGCGTTTCGCTTCAGTATTTCCTGGCCGCGCATCCTTCCCGAAGGCGTAGGCAGCGTCAACCAAAAAGGCCTCGATTTTTACAGTCGCCTCGTCGACGCGCTTCTCGCCGCGGACATTGCGCCCGTCGCGACGTTATTTCACTGGGACACACCCCTCGCGCTGCATCGCCGCGGCGGCTGGCTCTCGCGCGACATGCCACAGTGGTTCGGCGACTACGCCACTGTTGTCGCGCGCGCTCTCTCCGACCGCGTCACGCATTGGCTTACCATCAACGAGCCGCGCTCTTTCATCGGTGGCGCTTACGTCACCGGAGTGCAAGCGCCGGGCGAAAAACTTGCCCGCGCCCAATACATGCGCGCCGCGCACATCACGTTTCTCGCGCACGGCCGCGCCGTGCAGGCCATTCGCGCCAACGCGCATCAAGCCGCCCAAATCGGCTATGCCTGTGACGTCTCGCCGTCCTTGCCTGCCACCGATTCCGCCGCCGACACTGCTGCCGCTCACGAATCCACATTTTCGAGCCCTCTCGATCGTTTCTCCGGCGCTCACTGGTGGCGCGAGAATTCCTGGTGGCTCGATCCAGTTTTTCTCGGACGCTATCCCGCCCCCGCGCTCGCCGTGCTCGGCAAAGACGCTCCCCAGATTCTCGCGGGAGATATGGAGACGATTCACCAGCCCCTCGATTTTCTCGGCGCAAATATTTACGGTGGCTGGTTGGTGCGCGCGGGGGCGAATCGCCAGCCCGAGGAGGTTCATTTTCCCGCGGGCTTTCCGCTCACCGCCTTCGGCTGGCAGGTGACGCCCGACGCCCTATACTGGGCGCCCAAGTGGCTTCACGAGCGTTACCACCTGCCAATTCTCATCACCGAAAACGGCTGCTCGTCCCGCGACTGGATTTCCCTCGACGGCAAAGTCCACGATCCGCAGCGCATCGACTTTACCGCGCGCTATCTTCTCGCCCTCGCTCGCGCCTCGCGCGAAGGCGTCCCGCTGCTCGGCTATCTTCATTGGTCGCTGCTCGATAATTTCGAATGGCAGGAAGGCTACACCCAGCGCTTCGGCATGCTCTTCGTCGATTTCCCCACGCGCCGCCGCATCCCCAAGGATTCCGCCCTCTGGTACGCCGCCGTAATCAAGTCCAACGGCGCGTCATTAAATGTAGGGTCCAACTAGGGTCGGGCCGCGCTGCGCCGCCTCGCTGCCTGTGCGTTTTCGTAGGGGCGACCCTTGGGTCGCCCGTCGCGACTCGCACCGCGCCCGCTGTCGAATGTGGCACAGGCTTTAGCCTGTGTGCTTTTGCGGGTACCCCATCCTGCCCGCACTGAACGCCTCCAGTGAAGTGAGCGAAGTTCGCGAAGGGTGGCGTTTTTCCTTTGTAGGGGCCGATCGGATTTATCGACCCGCGTGCGGAGCGCGGTGTCGGTCTATGCCGTCTGCTTTGCTGCGCCCGCTTGCTGAGTATGTGCCGCCGGCTGATACGTTCCCGCGACGGCCCGTGAAGAGATCGCCAGCCGGTTCCACCCGTTGATCGCGACCACGGCCATCGTCAACGCCACAATTTCCTTCTCTGAAAATTGTTTCTTCACCTTTTCATAAACCTCATCCGGCACGTGCCCTTGCGAAACCAGCGTCACAGCCTCGGTCCACGCCAACGCCGCCCGCTCGCGCTCGGAATAAAATGGCGATTCTTCCCACGCATTCAATCCATAGAGCCTCTGCTCCGTCTCGCCTGCCGCCCGCGCATCTTTGGAATGCATGTCGAGGCAGTAAGCGCATCCATTGATCTGCGACGCGCGCATTTTGATGAGTTCGAGCAGCGGCTCCTCGAGTCCGGACTGCCGCAAATAAGTCTCCAGCCCGATCATCGCGTGATACAACTTCGGATCCACTTTCATGATGTCGATTCTAGGTTCCATGATTTCCTCCTTATTTTATGGATGCTTTTGTCGCGGCGAACGACTCTCTACTCTTCGTCGGTGCCTTTGGCGGCCGCCAGTTTCGCGATCACGCTCAAATCCTCCAGCGTTGTCGTGTCGCCTGAGACGCCGCCCTTTTCGGCGACCTCGCGCAACAGCCGCCGCATGATTTTCCCGCTGCGCGTTTTTGGCAATAGGTCGGCGAAGCGTACTTCGCTGGGACGTGCAATCGTGCCGATCGTGACTGCCACATGCTCCACCAACGCGGCGCGCAACTCGCTTGTCGGTTCCATCCCCATACGTAGCGTCACAAAACACACAATCGCCTCGCCCTTGATTTCATCGGGCCGCGCAACCACCGCCGCCTCGGCCACCGACGGATGGCTCACCAACGCGCTCTCGATTTCCATCGAACTCAATCGGTGTCCCGCCACTTTAATCACGTCATCCACTCGTCCCAGAACCCACGTGTATCCGTCCGCATCGAGTTGCGCTGCGTCGCCCGTGAAATAAACGCTCGGAATGCGCGTCCAGTAGTCGCGCTTGAACCGTTCATCGTCTCCATAAATTGTCCGCAGCATCGACGGCCACGGTTTTTCGATCACCAGATATCCAGTTTCCCCCGGTTTCACCGGCTCGCCTTTCATCGTAACGACGCGCGAAATCACTCCCGGCATGGGCAGGGTGGCCGAGCC
>DATGJE010000078.1:0-4678 GCA_035295305.1 Candidatus Acidiferrales bacterium
AGGCGTTTTACGGCGTTGAAACCGGAACCGAGCCGGACGTTTGGGTTCCGTTCGACGACAAGGAGAACATGCGGCCGTGGGGTTCACAGCCGTCCGGAGGAACTAATTCCGTTTTCACCGCGCGGAATTGGATTTGCTTGAACATCATGGGCCGATTGAAAAATGGCGTGACGAAGGCGCAGGCGGCGAGCGCGCTGGACATTTTGTTTCATCAAATTGTCACAGCGGACTGGCATCCGCCGAAGCCGGATGATGTTCCGCACTTTTCGCTTGCGTCGGCGAGCCAGGGAATGCCGTATTTGCAAGAGAACAGCAAACAGCCGCTCTACATTTTGATGGTCGCCGTCGGGCTGGTGCTCTTGATCGCATGCGCGAACGTGGCGACGCTGTTGCTGGGGCGCGCGACGGCGCGACAAAAAGAAATCAGCGTGCGACTGGCCATCGGGGCATCGCGAGGACGTTTGATTCGTCAGTTGCTCACGGAGAGCGTGCTAATGGCAGTGCTGGGCGCCGCGTTGGGAATCCTGTTTGCCAGTTGGGGAACGCGAGCGCTGGTGGCGCTGATGTCCGGCGGCAGCAGCCCGATGATTCTGGACGCGAGCGCCGATTTGAACGTGCTCCTGTTTACTCTGGCTGCGTCGCTATTCACGGGAATTGTATTTGGCCTCGCGCCGGCATTTCGCATCACGCGCGTCGAACTCGCATCCGTGATGAAAGATAGCGCGACAAGCATTTCCGGCGCGCGCGACAAGCATGCGCTCGGCAAATCGCTGATCGTCGCGCAAGTAGCCACGTCACTGGTGCTGATGATCGGCGCGGGGCTTTTTGTCCGCACGCTGATCAATTTTGAAAATCGAAATTTCGGATTCAATCAGCAGAATTTGCTCACATTTGGCGTGGATCCGACACGCGCGGGTTATCACGATGCTCGGCTGATTTCCTTCTACTCACAATTGCTCGACCGGGTTCAGACCCTCCCGGGAATTAGAGCGGCTACACTGATGGCATACGCGCCGTTTATTGGCTGGTCAAGCAACAATTCTGTGGCGATCGAGGGCGCAGCCAAGAAAAACGACAATAAGCTCGTTCGTTCGCAAACGATCGGCCCGGACTTTTTCAACACGATGGGAATTCCCATCATTCTCGGACGCGGCATCAATCGCAGCGACACAACAGCATCACCGATGGTCGCGGTGGTGGATGAAACTTTTGCGAAGAAGTTTTTCCCGGGCGAAAATCCGGTCGGGCATCGCTTCAGCAGGGGTATTGCCTTCGACCCAAAGGACACAATCGAAATCGTCGGTGTGGCGAAACCGGCCGAACTTACCGATGTGCACTCAAAATTGAGACCCAAGGCCTATTACGCGTATGCGCAGGTTCCCAAATACTTGGACATGATGTACTTCGAAGTCCGCACGCAAGGGCCCCCGGCAACGGTGATTTCGGAGTTGCGCGATACCGTGCGCCAGGCTGATCCCGCTCTGCCGCTGATCAATCTGAAAACGCAGACCGAGGAAACGAACGAAGCGCTTTCGCGAGAATCCTTGTTCGCACGTCTCACGACGGTTTTCGGCTTGCTTGCGCTCCTATTGGCCATGATCGGCCTGTACGGCACGATGGCGTATGCCGTCACGCGCAAAACACATGAAATCGGCATCCGCATGGCTCTTGGGGCCAAGCCCGTAGACGTTCTCGGCATGGTGATCCGGCAGGGGATCACGCTCGCCCTGATCGGCGTCGCGATTGGCGTTGTTGCAGCGCTCGGTGTCACGCGCCTCGTCACCAGCATGATTTACGGCGTGACGCCCTACGACCCTGTGACATTTGTGGTTGTGGCGATTCTCCTCGTGCTGGTTGCGGCCATTGCTTGTTACGTTCCGGCGCGGCGCGCGATGCGCGTTGACCCGATGATTGCGTTGCGCTACGAATAGGAGCGACCATGCGGACACTTTGGCACGACATTCGTTTTGGACTACGAGTCCTGGCGAAATCCCCCGGCTTCACGGCTGTCGCAGTGCTGACGCTTGCGATCGGTATCGGTGCCAACACGGCGATCTTCAGCGTCGTCAATGCCGTCTTATTGCGTCCACTTCCCTACCCCAACCACAACTCGCTCTTGCGCGTCGAAGAAACGCATCCGGGAGAGAACAGCACCGCTCTTACATATGCGACTTTCTTGGATCTCGAGCGCAACGTAACGGCCATCCAAAATGCTTCCGCGTTCCGGTCGTGGGTTTTTAACGTCACTGGTGAAGGAGAGCCAGAACAAGTTCCCGGCGCAATGGTTTCCGGGAATTTCTTCTCCGCGCTCGGCAGCAAGCCTTTTCTGGGCCGCGTAATCCGCAAAGAGGACGACCAACCGGGCGGGGATAATCGGGTAACGGTCTTGAGCTACGCATTTTGGCAACGCCGTTACGGCGGGCAGCGCGCCGTCATTGGCAAAAGCGTTCGAGTGAATGCCCAAGGTTTCGTTGTGATTGGCGTGATGCCGCCCGGATTCGATTTCCCCGAGCAGGCAGAAATGTGGTGTCCGTTGGTCGCCGGCGGCGAACTGCACAATAACCGGCGCGCGCACTTGCTTACGGTGGTTGGAGATCTGGCGCCTGGGACGTCTCCGGGTAAAGTGAACGCTGAACTGGCGGCCTTTGCTGCGCGCGTCACAAGAGAGAATCCAGGCGTTGACGACCCTGGTCTGACCATCACCGCAGTTTCGTTGAAAAATAGTTTAGTGGCGCCGCTTCGGCCCGCGCTCGTGATTCTGATTTTTGCGGTGGGCTTGCTACTGCTGATCGCGTGCGCGAACGTGGCCAATCTGCTGCTCGCGCGTGCGGCAGCGCGCCGAAAAGAGATTGCGATTCGTCTGGCGATTGGAGCGGGGCGGTCGCGCTTGGTGCGCCAATTACTGACTGAGAGCGTTCTTCTCGCGTCGCTGGGAGGAATTCTCGGGCTGGGGTTTGCTTCCTGGAGCCTAAGCTTCATTATTGCCGCCAACGCAAAAAATATCCCGGAACTCATCGGAGTAAATCTCGATTGGCGCGTCCTCGTTTTCACGCTGATGGTTTCCGTGTTGACCGGTCTGTTATTTGGGTTGGTTCCGGCGCTCGCGGGAATCAAAACGGACCTGAACGCCTCACTCAAGGAAGCAGGCGCGGTTTCTACTGGCGCCAAGCACCGCATGTCGAACGAGAGTCTGATCGTGCTGCAATTCACGCTGGCCGTGATTCTGCTCGCGGGCGCAGGCTTGCTTGGCAATAGTTTTGTGCGCTTGCTGCGCGTGAATCCCGGATTTAATCCCAAGAATGTTTTGACGATGCAAGTTTTCCTCTCTCCCGTGCAGTTCCCCGAGGGGGATCCGAAAGGAGCCGTGGTGCTGCACCGGATGCTCGAACGAGTTCGTGCTGTGCCCGGCGTACGCTCGGCGGGCCTTGTAATTTCGCTTCCGCTCACAGGAGGCCCCAGCACCGGCTTCGTAATTTCTGGACGGCCAGCGCCACGTCTGGGAGACGAGCCATCCGCCGATATTCTCGTTATAGATCCGGGCTACCTGCAAACCATGCAGATCCCTCTTTTGGCTGGCCGCGAATTTACGGAGCGCGACAACCAAAACTCCGCGCGCGTCATGATAATCAACCAGACCATGGCTCGTCAGTTTTGGCCGCGCGAAAGTCCCATCGGCAAGCGCGTAACAATGAAAGATTGGGGCCCGCCGCTGACCGGCGAAATTGTTGGCGTAGCCGGCGACGTCAAAATCAACGGACTGGACACCGCGATCGGACCGGCGATCTATTGGCCATACTCCCAATTCCCGGTGAACTTCAATGCGATTGTCGTGCGCGGCGACACTGATCCCCTGCGCCTCGTTTCCGCGGTGAAGAGCCAGATTTGGTCCGTCGACAAGAATCAGCCGATCTCAAAAATCGCGACCATGGAACAAGTGCTTTCTGATTCCATCGCGCAACGGCGTCTTTACTTGGTATTACTTGGCATTTTCGCCGGGGCGGCGCTGCTCCTCGCGGCCGTGGGAATCTACGGAGTAATGTCCTATTCGGTCAGCCAGCGCACACACGAAATAGGAATTCGCCTGGCTTTAGGGGCGGCACAAACCGAAATCTTGAAACTTATTCTGGGGCGCGGAGCGAAACTCGCGCTGCTCGGCGTAGCAATCGGAATTTTGGCGGCAACGGCGCTGACTCGATTGATGTCGACTTTGCTGTTTGGCGTGAGTCCTTCCGACCCTGCGACTCTGGCCGCCGTAGCGGTGCTGCTGATGCTGGTCGCAATGGCGGCATGTTACATTCCGGCGCGGCGGGCGATGCGAGTTGACCCAATGATTGCGCTGCGCTATGAATGATGTAGCGTATAAATGGCGCAACGGACCACATTTCTAATCGGTACAGCAAATTATTAGAAATGAGCGTAAGTTATTGAAAATAAGGATACGCTCGCAGTTCTAATCGGTACAAATTGGCGGTTTTCAGTTCCAGGGAGATGACTCGTGATTCGAATGGTGGACGTCGAAAAGTTCTATGAATCAGGTGCAGGAAAAACGTGGGTGCTGCGCCGCATCAACCTGGATATTCGCGAGGGCGAATTCATCACCATCATGGGCCCTTCGGGCGCGGGCAAATCGACCTTGATGGGCATTGTCGGAATGCTCGATGGCTCCTGGAAAGGACAA
>DATGJE010000079.1:0-2994 GCA_035295305.1 Candidatus Acidiferrales bacterium
CCCCCCTCTTTTCTGCCTCTTTGCGACGCCTTGAAGTTTTTTTTGTCTCCGCCTAGGGAATCGGCACTGCTGCGCTTTTATCAGGGAAATGTTTTTCGTACCACGCGATCGAGCGGTCCATGTCGTCAATCTGATGTTTCACTTCGCGAATCCCATGCCCTTCGCGCGGATACATCGCGAATTCCGTTTCGACGCCCACATCTTTCAACGCAATATAAAATTGCTCCGCGTCAGGAATTGGCACGTCAGGATCGTTCGCTCCATGCATGATCAGCGTCGGCGTCGCCACTTGCGCCACATATTTCAATGCCGACCGCTTCCACATGATGTCCATCAAATCATCCTGATGCGGCAGCGCGCCGAATTCCATCTGCTCGTATTGATTGTAGTAAGTCAGGTAGTTGTAGCTGATCAGGTTTGTGATTCCCGCCGTCGGAATCGCCGCTTTGAATTCGCGCGTCTGCGTGATCAGCCAATAGGTAAGTTGTCCCCCGTAACTGACGCCTTCGATTCCCATGCGCTCCGGATCGATCCACGGGTAGCGCCGAATCGCCGCGCTTACTCCGTAAAGAACATCCTGCGCCTCGTCGCCATTTTGATCGCCGAAGACTGCATCTGCGAATGCTTGTCCGTATCCCGTCGAGCCGCGATAGTTCACGTGCAACACGGCCCATCCTCGCGCGGCGAAAACCTGGTCGCGGAAACTGAATGCGGGCCCGTTTTGTCCATGCGGCCCACCGTGAATGTTGACGATCATCGGATGTTTCGAGCCTGCGGCAATATCGGCCGGCTCGACTAGGAATGCTTCCACCGTGTACTTGTTGTCGTTGCTGATGAAATCGAACGATTCGACAGTTCCGAGTTTCTTCTCACGCAAAATATCTGCGTTGAGGTCAGTCAGTTGTTTCACTGCGCCGCCGCTCTTCAGAAATAATTCGGCCATGTCATGCGGGCTAGTAAATGCAAACGCAATTGCTCCGGAATGGCTGACCGAGAACGAGCCGACGGAGCCGCGCTCGTTCACAATCACCTGCGGTTCGCCGCCATGGATCGACAGCCGTTCCAGATTTGTGCTGCCGCGCTCTTGCACAGTGAAATAGACCGACTGGCTGTCAGAAGACCACACTGGCGCGCCTTGGCGTGCGTCGACCATGGATGCCAGTTCGTGACGCTCGCTGCCGTCAGCATTCATCACCCAGACGTGCGTGTCCTCCATAGTCGTTTCCCGATCCGTCAGTCCGCGCTTCGTCGAGAGAAACGCGATTTCCTTTCCATCGGGTGACCACACCGGATGGTATTGAGTCGTTTCGATCGTCGTGAGCTGGCGAATCGTGCCGTCGGAAACTTTCAACTCGTAAATGTTGTAATGAAAAAATTGATCCGCATACGGCGAGCGGTCAGAACAAAACAAAAGTTCCGAGCCATCCGGCGACCAGTCAATCGAATGCTCGTAGTAAACGCCATCGGTTAGCTGGCGGATTTGTTTAGTGGCCACGTCGACCACGAACAAGTGCAAGCGGCGATTATCGTTCCACGGTTTGATTCCTTCGCCCGCGGTCGGACGCCACAGGTAGCGCGTGAAAACCATTGGATCGCCCGATGCCTCCGCTGTTTCCGGGCCGGGCGTCGCGGAAACGAAAGCAATTTGCTTTCCGTCGGGCGACCACGAAATATCGTTGCCTTGTCCCGGTATCGGCGCGTTCGTTCCGGTTCCTTCGGCAAGGAAGGTGGCGTCCGAACCGTCCGGCCGCGCGACCATCACTCCCGATTTTCCCTGCGCTTCGCCGATGTACGCGATCCATCGCCCGTTCGGCGACCATACCGCGCCCGAGGAAACCGAATCCGCGGCGCCAATACGCACGGATTTCCCTCCGTTCGTGTCGACGATCCAGAGTTGCGGATACGGCCGGCCTGGCTTGTCGTAATTGAGCACCGTGTAAGCGATCTTCGCGCCGTCAGGTGAAATCGCGGCTTGCGCCACATCGTGGAAGCGATAAAGGTCGCTGCTCTGCAAACGATCTTGCTGCGCCTGCACAGCAACGCCCGCAACGGCGAATACAATCATACTAATCACGATGCTGCTGAACCTTAACGAGGACGTTTGCTTCAGGATTTTCGTATTTGACCGCATCAATCTTGCCTCCTTGCAACTCAACCGCGCCGGATTCTATCGAACTCCGCGCGGATTGCGGACGTTTTTCTTTCCATCAGTTCTGGCGCGGAATTCCAGTTTTAGACTGAACTCCTCTTCGAGTTCGAGTAAGATTCGGAGGGTCACCCAGAGAACGCCTGTTGTTTGTGCCTGCAAATCGCGTTTGATTAGAGGAGTGCCATGGCTGAAGGCCGGGTGAAGATTTTTCTTTTCTGCATTGCCTCGATTGTTTTCACCGCGTTCGCCCCGCTCCTCGCCCTTGCGCAAACTTCTGAGACGTCGGACGCGCGAGTACCACTGCGCGCCGGATGGCAATTACAGTCGTCGTGTCAAATCGGCGCAACGGGTGCACAGATCTCCACGCCGGGTTTTCAAACAGCTGGCTGGCATTCGACCGGTGTTCCTTCCACGGTTGTGGCCGCACTTGTCGCCGACGGCACGTATCCCGATCCGGATTTCGGCATGAACCTGCGAAAAATTCCGGGTACCACGTATCCAATCGGCGCGAATTTCGCGAATTTGCCGATGCCGAAGAACAGTCCGTTTGCGTGCTCATGGTGGTATCGCAAGGAATTCACGATTCCGCGGAATTTTGCTGGACGTACGGCATGGCTGCATTTCGATGGCATCAATTACCGCGCAAATATCTGGCTCAACGGAAAACAATTCGCCGATGCAAGGGATGTGGCCGGCGCGTACCGCATTTATGATTTCGACGTAACACAGTTCGTGAAGCCCGGCACAACGAACGCTATCGCCGTGGAAATTTTTGCGCCGACGGAACACGATTTGGCGATGAATTGGGTCGATTGGAATCCGGCGCCTCCGGACAAAGACATGGG
>DATGJE010000080.1:0-7453 GCA_035295305.1 Candidatus Acidiferrales bacterium
TGGTCGAGGGCAGCTTGAAAAAAATGATGCCCGCCGATCAAATATGGCCACCGAATGAATACTGGCATTTCCACGGCGCCAGCGGAAGGTATCAACGACTTTCCGCGTTCGACGACGCCATGACGCAGATGTACGGCGCGCCAAAGAATCTTGACGATTACGAAAGAAAAGCGCAGGCAATGACGTATGAGGGCGAGCGCGCCATGTTTGAGGCCTATGGACGCAATAAGTACGAATCGACCGGCGTGATTCAATGGATGTTGAATAATGCGTGGCCATCTTTATTTTGGCATCTCTACGATTATTATTTGCAGCCCGCCGGCGGATACTTCGGCGCGAAGAAAGCGAATGAATTGCTGCACGTGCAATATTCCTACGATGATCGCAGCGTGGTCGTCGTCAACAGTTTCTACCGCGCGTTTCCGGCATTGACAATCTTCGCGAAAGTCTACAGTGCCGACATGAAACCAATCTTCTCGCGCCGCTCCGTCGTAAGTGTGCCTGCTGATTTCAGCGCACGCACATTCAAAATTCCGCGCTTTCCGCGGACGGCCGCGCCTCAAGCGTATTTTTTGAAACTTGATTTGCAGGACCGTGACGGGAAGTTGCTTAGCTCGAATTTCTATTGGCTCTCGAGCAAGTCAGCAATTTTCAAATGGGATTTGAGTACGGATCAGAGAACCGAAGTGTCTTCGTACCCTGATTTTACAATGCTTGCTCGCTTGCCGCGCGCGCAACTCGAGGCCAGCGCGAGCCGCGAAACGCCCGACGGCGTGCCCGAAGTCAACGTGCGGCTGCACAACCCCAGCACGCATTTGGTTTTTCAGGTGCGACTTGCCATTCAAGAAAAAAACGGCGACGAGATTTTGCCGGTTTTCTGGAGCGACAATTATTTTGAGCTGATGCCCGGCGAAACAAGAACGCTCACCGCGCGCTATCCTGCCGGAACAAAATTGGCGGAAGCTGCAAAGCTGGAAGTCCAAGGCTGGAATATCAAACCGACGACCCTCGCCATCAGCGCGTCGCATATCGAACCCGCGAAGCCTGCCGAGGTAACTCGCTGATGTGGCCGGGGAATTTTGTGCAGCGCTGCAGTCGCTCAGAATTTATTTTTCGTTACCGGCAACCGTTTCTCAAACGGGCGAGAGCAGGTAACTAATGCCCGGCGAGCCGTCACGACCTTCCGGACGCGGCATCGGCCTTCGCCGCACGCTGGGCCTGTGGGACTTGATCCTGTACGGCATCATTATCATTCAGCCCGTCGCACCCATGCCGTCGTTCGGTGTGGTCAGCAACGCGGCGCGCGGCCACGTGGTGACGGCGATGCTCATCGCCATGGTCGCCATGCTTTTCACCGCCATCAGCTATGGCCGCATGGCTCGCGTTTATCCTAGCGCCGGTTCGGCCTTCACTTACGTGGGCCGAGAACTTCATCCCGCTCTCGGCTACATCACCGGATGGAGCATGGCCATGGACTACATTTTGAATCCGCTGATCTGCACCATCTGGTGCAGCAAGGCGGCGCAGAACTTTTTCCCGCAGATGCCTTATTTCCTGTGGGCGATTTTCTTCGCGCTGCTCTTCACGTGGCTGAATCTTCGCGGAGTCGAAACCTCGGCGCGGATCAATGCGTTTCTCGCAGCGGGAATGGGAATCGTCATCGTGGTTTTCGTCGTTGAAGCGCTCCGCTACATTTATCGTCTTCCATATTTTGGCCCCGGTTTCTTTACGCATCCATTTTACGATCCGCGGACGTTTTCCTCCTCGGCTCTTTTTCGCGGCACTTCGATTGCGGTGCTCACGTACATCGGCTTCGATGGCATCTCCACGCTTTCTGAAGAAGTCAAGAATCCTCGGCGCAACGTTTTGCTCGCGACAGTCCTTGTCTGCGTGGTCACGGGAGTACTCGCGTCGATCGAAGTCTATTTAGCGCAGCTCGTTTGGCCTGCTTCGCGACCTTTTCCTGACGTAGACACAGCTTTCGTGCACATCTCAGGCCGCGTCGGTGGCATTTTCCTTTTTGGGTTGGTGAATTTGACGTTGCTCGTCGCGAATATTGGCTCGGGCATGAGCTCGCAGCTCGGTGCAGCGCGCCTGCTCTATGGCATGGGACGCAGCAACGCGCTGCCGCGCTCGTTCTTTGGCGCGATCGAACCGAAGAATCATGTTCCGCGCAATAACGTGTTGCTCATCGGCGCGCTCGCGCTTGCGGGAGCTTTCACGATCAGCTACACGCTCGGCGCTGAAATGCTCAATTTCGGCGCGCTGCTGGCGTTCATGGGCGTGAACGCCGCCGCGTTCGTCCGCTATTATCTTCGCGAAGAAAAGAAGTTTTGGATGAATCTCGTCCCGCCGGTGCTCGGCTTTTTGATTTGCCTTTTCATTTGGCTGCATCTGGGTTGGCAAGCGAAACTCGCCGGAGGAATTTGGATGGCTGCTGGAATCATTTATGGCGCAGTAAAGACAAAGGGATTCCAGCGCAAACTCGTGCAATTTGATTTTCCCATCGACGAAACCTAGCCGATTTCAGATTTCTTTCAAAAAATAGGAACCGTCAGCCATCGCGATACGTCCGTGTATTGCTAATTGGAACTTTGCGCAGCCGTTTGCATTTTGCGTATAATTCTGCCCGCAAATCGGGCGTACATTCCCAACTATGATTTTCATTTGCGATGGTTATCGACTGCGACACTTCTTTTTGAACCAGGACCAATTTTTATTTGTTAAAGGAGATGAATGATGGCAAAAGCTCGCATTATTTGCGCTGGACTCGCGGCGCTGTTTCTCTCGACCTTCGCGGCGATGCACGTGCTCGCGCAGGAACAAAAAACTACCGATGAAAAAACGCCTGACGTTTTTGCAAATTTAAAATTCCGCGACTTGGGTCCCGCCGCGGCGGGAGGGCGCGTTGCCGCTGTCGCCGGAGTTCCCGGCGAACCGAATGTGTACTACGTGGGCGCGGGCGGCGGCGGTGTGTTCAAAACGGTTGACGGCGGTTTGACGTGGAAAGCGATTTTCGAGCACGAGAGCACCGCGTCGATTGGCGCGATTGCTATTGCTCCGTCAAATCCGAACTACGTCTGGGTTGGCACGGGAGAGGGCAACATTCGCAACGACATTATCGACGGTGACGGCGTCTATTTTTCCGCCGACGCCGGAAATTCGTGGAAATTCATGGGTCTGGCCGGCACGCAACAAATCACGGATATTGTCGTCGACCCGAACGATCCAAATACGGTTTTCGTCGGCGCTCTCGGCCATGCGTGGGGTCCGAATGCGGATCGCGGCGTCTTCAAATCCACCGATGGTGGCAGGACTTGGAAGAAAGTTCTCTACGTCAACGACTCCACCGGCGTCGCTGACCTGGAAATGGCGCCCGGAAATCCGAGCGTTCTTTTCGCGTGCATGTGGCAGTTTCGCCGGTATCCGTGGACGCTGATGGACGGCGGACCCGATAGCGCGATTTACCGTTCCACCGATGGCGGGGACACGTGGAAGAAATTGACGAAAGGCTTGCCCGAGGGCCCGCTGGGACGCAGCGCCGTCGCGATTGCTCCCTCGAATTCAAATCACATTTACGCGCTGATTGCCGCCAAGCACGGAATGCTATGGCAGTCGACGGATATGGGCGATTCGTGGACCGCGGTAAGCGACAATCACGGGCTGGACGTGCGAGCGTTTTATTTTTCGAAGCTGGTTGTGTCGCCGGACGATGAAAATAAAGTTTATTTTATGTCGTTCAACATGATGGAGTCGACCGACGGCGGCAAGACTGCATTCGTCGCCGATCGCGGCGTCCACTCCGATCATCACACTCTTTGGGTCGACCCGAAAAATGCCAGCCGCATGATCCTGGGCACCGACGGTGGCGCATATCTTTCGACCGACGGAGCAAAGACTTGGCGTTTCCTCGACGGCATGCCCATCGAGCAGTTTTACATGGTCTCGGCAAGCAGCCGGCAGCCGTACTCTGTTTGCGGCGGTTTGCAGGACAACAGCTCGTGGTGCGGGCCGTCTTCGGATCTGAGCCGCAGAGGCGTCGCCAATGCTGCGTGGTATACGGTCGTCGGCGGAGACGGTGAATACGCCGTGTTCGCTCCCAGCGATCCCGACATTATTTACACCGACTCGCAGGACGGCTCGATCGAGCGCCTTGACCTGAAGACGCACATGAGCCGCTCGATTCAACCGTATCTCGAGGGTGTCGAAGCAGTGAAGCCCGCGGATCTGAAATACCGCTTCAATTGGACTTCACCCATTGCCGTTTCAGCGACCGATGCAAACGAAGTCTATCTCGGCGGCAACGTCGTTTTTAAATCCACCGACGGCGGCAAGACATGGGCGCCGATTAGTGGCGACCTCACGCGCAACGACAAGAGCAAACAGGAAATCGCCGGCGGCCCCGTGCAGCACGATATCAGCGGCGCCGAAACCTACGACACGATTCTCACCATCACGCTCGCACCCACGGATCCGAAAGTAATTTGGGTTGGCACGGACGACGGTCTGGTGCAGGTGACGCGAGACGGCGGCAAATCGTGGAAGAATGTGGCTCCGAATATCGGCGGCGCGCCGGAATGGGCGCGCGTCTACCAGGTAGGAGTGTCGCCGTTTAGCGCGGGTACGGCATACGTTACCTACGACGCGCACGAACTCGATAATCGCGGTGTTTATGTTTATCGAACATCGGATTACGGCGCAACGTGGCAAAAAATCACCGACGGTCTGCCGGATAATTCTCCGGCACACGTCGTGCGCGAAGATCCCAACAAGCGGGGTTTCCTTGTCGCCGGAACGGATACCGGCCTTTTCTATTCGTCCGATCGCGGCGATCACTGGCAGCCGCTCAAATCCAATTTCCCCACCGTGCCGGTCTTCGACGTGCAGTTCGTAAAGGACAAGCACGATCTGATTGTCGCCACGCACGGCCGCGGAATCCTGGTGCTCGACGACATTCGTCCGCTCGAAGAGTTCACGCCGGATGTGCAATCGAGCGCTTTCCATCTTTTCACGCCTGAGTCAGGAACCATATTCCACACTTGGCGAACGGATGAAGGCCAGGGCGGGGGTTACGCAGCGCCCAACGCTCCCACTGGCGCGGTGATTGATTACTACTTGAAGGCGGAGATCAAGCCGACGCCGGAGCAGCGCGCGGAACATCGCCGGCCCGTAAAAATCGTGATCACGGACGAACGCGGCAATCCGGTGGCCACCGATTACGGCCCCGGCGATGAAGGCATAAACCGCTTTGTTTGGACCATGCAATATGAAGGACCAGAAACGCTGAAATACGAAAGGACGCCGACACCGAACGAATTCTTCAATGCGAATCGGGGTCCGCGCGTCGCGCCCGGCACGTACAAAGTATCAGTTACCGCTAACGGGCAAACCGAATCTACGAGTGTTACTGTCGAGCCCGACCCCAACTTGCATGTGGATCCATCCATCTTCCACACGGAAGCGGAAGCGGGATTGAAGGCGCGCAACGAAATGAGCGCAATCAACGAAGTGCTCAACCGCATCGACGGCATTAACAAAGAACTGGAGGAATTCCGCTCAACCATTCAAGGCAGCGACGATCAACAGGAGCAGGCGAAGTATCGCCCGATTATCGGACGCGGCCGCGAGCTGAGCAAGAAACTCAGCGCGATTAAGGACGCGATCTACAATCCAAATATTCAGCACGAAGTTTCTGAGGACGACATCCACGAACTTACGGACTTCCATAGCCAGCTCAATCGATTGGTCTTCGAGGTCGGCGGAGCTTACGGCGAAGCGCCGAATGAATTGTTGCGCCAGCAAATGGCGGAGCTATTTACCAAAGCAGATGCGACGATTAAGCAGTACAACGAAGCGCTGCGCACGGACATCGCCGAATACAACAAAACCGCCGAATCAGCGGGTGCGCCGGGAGTCTTCGGCGGGAGTCCCATTGAAGTAAAGCCCGTTAAGTAAATACAGGCTGAACCCTGTTCATCTCACGTTCGGCCCGGTGTTTCCTGCCGGGCCGGCATGAGACTCTTACGTCCATCGACATCCGTTCCGCATTTGAGAGAGCCAATAGAACAGTTCCCGCGATTGTGTTGTCCGTAGAGTTTTTCTCCGGCCAGGGAATTGGGATTCAACCAACTGTTCATCGGGAAAGCATGCATGTGGTCGCGGGCGCTCGCGTTATGATATGTCGCCGCGGGAGGCTGCGAAGGAATTATGCCGGCGAAGGAACCAATTTATCTCGGGATCGACATTGGCGGAACAAAAGTAGCTGCAGGCATGGTGACTTCGCGCGGCAAAATCCTGTCGAAAGTGCGGGTGCCCATGTCGAGTCGCGGAAGCGAAGCGGAAGGATTAGAAGCGGTCGAGCGCGCCATCGCCGCGGCATTCGAAAGGGAGCCGAAACGGCGAACGTCCGTCGCAGCGATAGGAATCAGCAGTCCCGGTCCTCTTGATCCGCGAAAGGGAATCATCATCAATCCGCCGAATCTTCCCTGCTGGCACAATTTCCCGCTCGCTGCAAAAGTTCAGCGATTGCACCGCCTGCCGACATTTGTCGACAACGATGCGAATGCTGCCGCGCTCGCGGAAGCCATTTGGGGCGCGGGCCGCGGATACGAATCCGTGTTTTACGCAACTCTGGGAACGGGAATCGGTACGGGCGTGATTCTTGGAGGCCAGATTTATCACGGACGCACGGGCGCAGCGGCGGAAGGCGGGCACGTATCGATTGATTATCACGGTCCGAAATGCGCGTGCGGCAAACTTGGATGCATTGAAGCGCTCGCAGCGGGTCCTGCGGTAGCTAAGCGCGCTCGGGAACGGCTGGCGAGCGGCGGCGCTGGCAACGAAAAACTTTTGGCGCTTGCGGCTGGGAATCCGGAATCCGTGACCGCGGAAATGGTGAGCGCCGCGTGGCACGCGGGCGATAAACTGGCAGCGTCGATTTTGCAGCAGACCGCTGATTTGCTGGCGATCTGGCTGGGCAACATCGTGGACATGTTCGAGCCCGATGTAATTATTTTTGGCGGCGGAATGGGAGAACTGATGTCCGAATGGTTCGGCCGCATTTGCGAGCAGCTTCCCGCGTGGACGATCAATTCGCGCTGCAAGGAAATTCCGCTTGTTCGCGCGCGCTATGGAGAAGATTCCGGAATCGCAGGCGCTGCGGCGCTCTGCCTTTCGGCCAAGAGCGCGAAGCCGCGGACCGTTGCGCGCCGCAAAAGAAAGCGCAAGTAGGTTTCCGCGCGCATTGTCACACGCGCGAGCCCGTAGGGTTTTCCACTGACCTTCGTTCCATGTCATATTAGAATGTCGTTAGGCGCATCTAAAACTCCGTGAAGACTGCATGAAAGCCCAACGTCTAGTTCTCTCCGCTCTATTGGTGCTGCTGATCTTGGCCACGGCTGGATTGGTGCTGACCAACTCCTGGAAGAATAGCGTTTCAAATCTGGCCGCAAAA
>DATGJE010000081.1:0-10147 GCA_035295305.1 Candidatus Acidiferrales bacterium
TTCCAGCATTTCTTTCAGTACGTATATGTCGCACCGCACCAGCGGTACCAATTTCTTGCCTACCTGCGTTCAGAAGAAATTCCCGACGGGAACGGGATTCAATTCGATATTTTCGACCCACGCCACCCCGAGGAACTGCAAGTCCTGACTCCCGCTCTCACAGACAACAACGACTGGACGCCTGTGCAAGTTGATTTCGAGAGCGGCGCAGACACGCAAATGCTGGAGATTTTACTTCGCTGTGCGCCAGGCCCGGCGTTTACCAACCAACTGCGTGGAATCGTCTGGGTAGACGACGTTTCGCTGGTGCCCGTCGCACACCGAAGAATGAGCGCCACGCGATGAATGCTAAAGGGTGAATTGCTAACGATGAGCGTGATTCGCATCGCAATATGTAGCCTGCTGGCATTTGCGGTGCTTACCGACGGAGGCGTGCCCGACTGGAGCACGGCAGTTCTGGAAATTGGCGCTGCGCTGTTGTTCGTACTCTGGGGCTTCGTCACAGTGCGCCAATGGCAAATAGATGTTCGGCCCAATTGGTTGTATTTGCCGGTGCTCGGCCTGATTGTATTTTGCGTGGCGCAGAAGTTTTTCGGACTTTCAGCCTATCCCTACGCGACCAAGATTGAGTTGCTCAAATGGATTGCGTATTTCGCGCTCGCTTTTGTGGCAGTCGAAGCATTTCGCACACCAGAGCAGTCGAGCAGATTCGCCGTCTTCCTGTTGAGCTTCGGGTTCTTAGTCGCGCTCTTCGCAATCGCGCAACACTATACATTCAACGGGAAATTGTATTGGTTCGTTCCGCTGCCGCAATCATCTCAGCCCTTCGGCCCGTTCGTGGACCGCGACCATTTCGCCGGCTTCATTGAACTCACCGCTCCCTTTGGCCTCGCGATGCTGCTCCACGGGACATGGCGCGGTGAGAAAGCAGCGTTCGTGGCGTTATTCACTGCCGTGCCGATTGCGGCGCTCGTCTTATGCGGTTCTCGCGGAGGAATCGTTGGGTTCGCGTTCGCAAGTCTACTCCTCATTTTTGTATCGCGACGTGGCAACACGGGAATCCGAAAACTTTCTGCATTCGCATCGCTGATAATTTTGTGTGGGGCGCTCGTCTTCTGGCTTGGCGCCAGCGCGACCATACAACGATTCGGAGCACTGACTGTCAGCGACATCTCGCGCGACCAACGCATCTCCATGGACCGCGACGCCTTGAGAATTTTCTGGGACCATTACACCATCGGCACCGGCCTTGGAACGTTGGAGACTGTCTTTCCGCAGTACGAAACCAACTACACCGGACGCGACGTCGATCACGTGCACAACGATTACCTTGAGTTGCTCGCTGAGACGGGCGTAATGGGCGGTTTTCTGGGACTAGCGTTTATCGTGCTGCTTTTCCGCCAAGGTCTCGCGAACCTGAATTCGCGCGAATGCCAATCCGATCGTGCTTTCTACGCGGGAGCATTGGCAGCGTGCAGCGCATTGCTGGTGCATAGTCTCGTCGATTTTAATCTCCACGTTCCCGCCAACGCTCTGCTTTTTCTTCTTCTAGCCACACTCGCGTCAGCAGGCAAGCAGTCGCACGATCCTTGGAGCGCGGAACCGACTGGACAGAATTGGCAGGCGGGGAAAAGCGAGGGAGCTAAATCGAGGGATTATTCGCCGAGTTGTCCGGCTGCGGCGACTCGGTAACGCATCGAGGTCTTACTGCCTTGGTAGAAGCTGCGAATGCAATCGACAACGATTTCAACATGCTCCGCTGTTGTCTCCGCGCTCATCGGCAGCGAAATCACTTCCCTGCAAATTTTCTCTGTCTCGGCAAGCCCAGGATTTTGCAGGCCGAGCCGTTCATGTTTCCACATCGGCTTTGGCCAATGCACCAGAGTCTCGACGCCGTGCTTCGTCAGGTGTTCTCGCAAACGATCTCGCGCTTCGGTCCGAATCACGTAGTTCTGAAATACGTCGCGTCGAGCAGACTCATCGAAATGCGGCAGACGTAGTTCTGAAATGTCCTGCAAGCCTTCCTGATACAAAGCGGCAATCCCGCGCCGATGTTCGATCCATTTCGAAAGATAGTTGAGCTTCACGCTCAGTACCGCAGCTTGAATATTGTCGAGCAAGGCAGTTTCCCCGTGATAATGGTATTCGCCCGTCTCGCGGTCCTCGCCGTTATAGCGCAGGCGGCGCACCATGCGCGCGACGTCTGGATCGTTGGTGGTGATCGCCCCGCCGTCGCCGAATCCCCCCAAAATTTTAAATGGGAAAAAGCTCAGGCAGCCAGTCAGGCCGAACGATCCGGCCTTGCGGCCGTGAAGTTCCGCGCCCAGCGCCTGCGCCGAATCTTCTATAACAATTAAATTATGCTTCTCGGCGATTGCGACGATGCGATCCATCTGGCAAACGCGTCCGTTGAGAGACACCGCAATGACCGCCTTCGTTCGCGTCGTGATCGCGGCTTCAAACGCATCCGCGTCCATATTGTAATCGCTGCCGACTTCGACCAGCACCGGCTGCGCTCCTACGTTCACGATCGCAGAAACAGTCGCGACAAACGTATGCGCCACGGTGATGACTTCGTCGCCCGCTCCAACGCCGGCTGCCTGCAATGAAAATTGCAGAGCGTGATACCCGCTGTTCAATCCGACGGCATACTTCACGCCAACGAACGCCGCCAGCCGCGCCTCAAAATCGCGAAGTTGCTGGCGATCAATCAAGTCGCCGTTCGAAAGGCAATCAATGATCGCGCCATCGATTTCGGGTTTCAGCCGTCGATAGTGCGCGCGTGGATCAACAAATGGCACACGATATGTCATTTTAGTTTTTCCCGCCTTCCGCGATCGTTCTTTTGCCTGAACTCGCAAATCACGCGCGCGAGGGAGCAAGCTCTAAAACCTGCATAACTGACTCGACGATGCCCTCAACAGACAACGAATACGACTGCGTCAGGAATTCTCTGCTTCCGACTGCGGTAAACGCCGACGGAAGGCCCATGCGTTTAAAGCGGACGTGACAATCAGCGGATTCGGCAAGCACCTCGGCAACCGCACTGCCCAGTCCTCCGATAATGCTGTGCTCCTCGATGGCGATAATCGCTCGCGTCTCTCTCGCGGCCTCGAACACCGCCTCCACGTCCAACGGCTTAATCGTATGCATGCTGAGGACACGCGCCGCGATTCCCTCTCGCGCCAGTTGGGCTGCCGCTTGCGCCGTTGCATGGAGCATCGTGCCCGTTGCAATCAACGTGACATCGTCACCGTCCGTAACTCGAATGGCCTTGCCAATCTGAAAATCTACATCACCTGAATGCACCAAGGGCTCGCCCGACCTTCCCAACCGCAAGTAGGCGGGTCCGGCTCGAGCCACCAGCGCTCGCGTCGCCATCTCTGCCTCGGCCGGATCGCCGGGCGCGACAACCGTCATCCCCGGCAGCGCCCGCATCACCGCAATATCCTCCGTTGCATGATGACTCGCGCCTAGCGCGCCATACGCCAGCCCACCTCCGACGCTCACGATCTTCACATCCGCATGGTGATAACAAATGTCATTCCGTATTTGCTCTAAACAACGAAGAGTCGGAAAGTTCGCAATCGAATATGTAAACACTACTTTCCCGCACAAAGCCATTCCGGCCGCGATTCCCGTCATGTTTTGTTCCGCGACTCCAGCGTTTACAAACTGACTGGGAAACTTCGCGGCAAATGGCTCGACAACGCCGAATCCCAAATCCGCGGTAACCAGGCAGACGCGCTTGTCCTCTTCGGCCAACGCCATAAGATTGCGGACGAACGCGGATCTCACGAAGCGCTGCTCAATTCAGCAAGAGCTGCTTGGAATTCCTCGTCGCTCGGCGAACGGTAATGCCACAGCAGCTCATTCTCCATGAAGCTCACTCCCTTTCCTTTTACGGTGTTGGCGATAATGCAGCTGGGACGGTTGCGCTCGAAAGGAACCTGCCGCAGCACGAATTCAATTTCTTCCAGATTGTGTCCGTCAATTTCTCGAACAGCCCACCGGCACGCGCTCCACTTTTCGACGAACGGGTGCAAGTCCAGAACGTGGCCGACACCTCCGAGACTTTGGATTTTGTTGTAGTCCACAATGGCGACCAGATTTTCGAGCTGGTGATGACCCGCAAACAAAACCGCCTCCCACACCGAGCCCTCATCGCACTCGCCGTCACTGAGCAGCGCGAACACGCGAAATGGCAGACCCCCGCGCTTTGATGCTAAAGCCATGCCGCATCCTACCGAAAGGCCGTGTCCGAGCGATCCGGTTGAAACCTCCACACCCGGAACCGAATGCATCGCGTGGCCACCCAGCGCGGAACCGTCTTGATAAAAAGTATCCAGCCAGGCCTTCGGGAAAAACCCCTCTTCTGCCAACACCGCATAGAGCGCGGCGCACGCGTGTCCCTTGCTGAGGATGAACCGGTCGCGCTCACACCAGGCGGGCCGCGACGCATCAACGCGAAGAATCCGCCGATAGAGAACGGTCAGCAGGTCAACCATCGAAAAACACGAACCTATGTGCGAACTCTTCGCGCGATGAATCATGCGCGCTGTCGCGATTCGAATCCTCCGAGCAAAACTTGCCAAGTCGCGGCCACCGGATATTGCTTCCGCCGCACGCACGGCTGTCGGCAAATGCTTACTCGATTGCATCGCTGCTCGCGCCGCGGAATACGACCGCCAAGGTCTCGAATACAATCCGCATGTCTTCCAAAAATGAATGGCTCCGCACGTATTTCAGTCCCAACCGGATTTTCTCGGGACGAATCTTCTCCCAGTACGCTTGATGCGCATCCGCGCTGCCCTTCAAAATCGCACCTTCATTGCGAAATCTCAGCGATGCCCAGTCCGTGATGCCCGGCAAGACCGATAGCAGTTGTCTCTCTTCCGCCGAATAGAGCTCCACTTCGGGAAGAACCTCCGGCCGCGGCCCGACAATACTCATTTCGCCTTTCAGCACATTCAGTAACTGCGGAAGCTCGTCCAGCTTGTATTTTCTGAGTAGCTTGCCCGCACGGGTGACACGGGGATCATCCTCCGCCGTCGATGGGCCTCCTAACTTCTCGGCATCGACGACCATGGTGCGGAATTTCAGGATCGGGAAAGGGTTCCCCCAACGCCCTGCGCGCCTGCTGCGATAGATTGCCGGACCTCGCGAATCCAATCTGATGATTAGCCCAATGAAAATCAGTAAAGGCCATACAACACTCAATGCTGCAGTCGATGCGACTACGTCAAACACTCGCTTGATCATCAGAGCCTCCCAAGGCAACTCCGACCAATGCTCACTACGAAAACGTCCAACTCAGATTTGTTGCATCGAGTTAAGCCGGCCTGATTTTTACCCTCCCCAGCGTGTCCAATATGAATTGACGATTGCATGCAAGCTTCATCACGGCACAAAGGGAACCGAATCCGTAAGCGAAATGGCGAATTCCGAAAACGACGGGCAGCAAACAAGCACACCGGAAGTTGCGCTTGCGCCACACAATGTGAATGGACGAAACAAGGCTTGCAGCAAAATAGATTCCCATCGTCGCCGCCAGAAAAAAAAGTAAAGGCTCCAGCCAAATGCCAAGTATCAAAAGAAGAATGATGGCGCCCGTGAACGCGCCCGGGACCAGATGCCGCAGACGCACTGGCACCACCTCACTATGCGCAAACGGCAAGATTGCCCACAGGCCATCGTCGAAATTGTGACGGGCAAACGATTTCAGATCCGGGGACGCGTAGTAGCAGCAGCGAATTTTCGGATCCAAAAGAATTCGCCCCCCAGCTTTCCTCAAACGCTGATTGAACTCCATGTCTTGCGTTCGCATCAGATGCTCGTTGAACAGCCCGATTCTTTCGAACACTTCTCTGCGGTAACAACCTCCAAAAACGGTGTCTGTGGCGACCACTTGTTCGGTTCCAACGCGAAAATCAGAATTCCCGACTCCGAACGGGTGGCTCATACTCGCGGCAATAGCTTTCGCGACCGACCCACCATCGGCTGGCAGCGTTTCCATCGCGCCGCCAATGTTGTCCACTTCATACTTGTGCAAGCCTCCCACGCACAGGCGCAAATAGTTCTCCGCCACGCGTGCGTGCGCGTCGATGCGGAAAATAATTTCGCCGCGCGCATGATTGATTCCCAGATTCAATGCTGTGGGAGTTCTCAATCGCGGATTGCGAAGGCCTTTCACTTCCGGATGTTCCCGGGCGAAGTCGCCAACAATATTCCAAGTCTGGTCGTCGCTCATGCCATCTACAACGAGGATTTCGAGCATGTCTTTCGGGTAGTCGTTCGCGACGATCGATTCGAGGCAGCGTGCGATAAATCGAGCTTCATTCCGGCACGGCACGATTACGCTCACGCGTGGAAGTAGATTCGGACTTCGATTAGGTTCTATTACCATCGAGTGAGAGGGATCGCTACTGAACCGCCAGCGCGGCTTCCGGGGCAGATCTGCGAGACGATGACTTCAATTGCTCGAGCCAAATGCTCGTGCCAACAACCTTGAACCACTCGTTTTCAGTCAAACAGCCGCTATTTCGTTTTTCAAATACTTTGAACTGCGCGAGCAGCCGGTCCATTTCGAAGAATTCCGACAGCGGGCCATCTCGTTGCGAGAGCAATTCTTTGACTTGCGGCGCCAAATCCGTCTTGAACCATTGACGTGCTGGTGTTTCGAATCCGCGCTTTTTCTTCTGCCAACAGATTGCCGCGGGCAACACCCCGTCCATCGCGCAGCGCAACGAATACTTTGTGAATCCATTTTTCAATTTTGTCCACGCCGACGTTGACAACACGGCTTCGACCAGCCTGTGATCCAGAAACGGCAGTCTTGCTTCCGTGCCCGCCGCCATCGAGTTGCGGTCCTCCCAATGCAGCAAACATGGCAGACTGAATTCGCTGATATCTCGCCATAGCCGGCGATTTAAGCCCTCGCTTCCGCCTAAGTCAATTGTCTCCGCAGTCTGATTCCGCATCTCCGGAACACTGAACTGCCACATTCCCATCATCCGGTTTCTCAGAAACGGACCTACATATCTCCGGCCCTGAGCAACATTCCATCGGTTCACACCGTTTTCTCGGAAGTAACTTCCCGCGGAAACGGCGAAGCGCAACCATCGCCCGCGCGCAATTAACTGCCGCAGCCACATGAAATAAAATTTGTCATACCCCGCAAACAGTTCGTCACCACCCTGTCCATTAAGAAGAACGACCGTGCCGTCTTTCCTCGCCATTTCGAACACGCGCCACGATGCAAAGGTCGAAGCGCCGCCCGTGGGCCCGTCTTGGGAATGGACAAAGTCATGGAGCCTTTCCCATAAATCGTGGGCACGGAATGTCGAATGGGCGTGTTGTACCCCCGCTTGTTTGGCAATCTCTTCGGCGGAATTGAATTCGTCCTCTGAGTATCCCGGAAAGGACATGGTGTAGGCGGCCAGCGAAGCAGGGTCAGATACTTGCGCCGCCGCAAGAGAGCAAATCGTCGTCGAATCGAGTCCGCCGGAGAGGCAAATTCCTACGCGCACATCGCTGCGCAGTCGCAACCGTATTGAATCTCGAAGCAGATATGGCAGTTCTTCACCAAACCATTTGTCGCGAGATGTATCCAAATCGTCCGCGATTTCCGGCATCCAGTAACGATACGGCCCGCGCGCTCCGCCGTGAATGTCTATCTCCATCCAGTGACCCGCTCGCAGTTGTTTCACTCGCCCGTAAAAAGTGCGTTCGTCATGATCCTGCAGCGAGAGCAACAAAAAATCGGCCAGCGCCGACCGGTCGATCGCGCGCTCGAATTCGTTATCCTCCAGAAATTGCTTCAGCTCTGACGCAAAAACGAATCGGCCGTTGTAGTGTGCGTAATAAAGCGGCTTCTCGCCAAACCGGTCGCGCGCCAGAAACACTCGCTGGTGCCTTGCATCCCAAATGGCCAGCGCAAACATTCCGTTGAGCCGTCCAAGACACTCGGTTCCCCACTTTTCGTACGCCGCCAGCAAAACCTCCGTATCCGTCTCCGTGGTAAAGCAATGATCCGCCGCCAATTCGGCGCGCAGCTCCTGGTAGTTGTAAATTTCACCATTCCAAACGATCCATAAATCCGTGCCGCGCAAATTCATCGGCTGACGGCCCGCCTCCGAAAGATCCAGGATGCTGAGGCGCCGGCTGCCGAGTCCGACTCTGTATGCGCCCGCGCGTTGCCGCTCTTCCCATCGCCTCCAGAATCGGCAGCGCTCAATGCACTTCTCGAAAGGCGCGAGGCTCACAAATCCCCAATCGTCCGGCCCGCGATGATGCACACTATGCGTTCCAAACCATAGGAAGTTCGGATCCACCCCGCGCTGTGAAACGATGCCAAAGATTCCACACATCTGCTTTTATGCCCCCACGCCCGTCACGGCGCGCGCCTTGTCTTGATATTTCTTGGCGACCGACTCCAAACAGCACTTCGCTGCGTCGCTAACTTGCCCCAGCGAAATTTGGCGGATGCAGTCGCATGGGGTCCATCGCCCCCGAAAACATGGATGGCAGGGCGTCGCGGGACACAACGCGATTCCGCCGTTGCTGCGTGGCGCCCGCTTGGCCGCTGAAGTCGGCCCAAATATGCTCACCGTTCGCGTTCCAACCGCAGCGGCCATGTGCATCAGCCCCGTATCCCCGGAAATAAACACGTCGCATCGGCTGAGCATCGCAAGCGTTTCTCGGATACTCCACCGGCCGGTTCCTTCGAGCCACGGAACGCCCGCAACCGTTTCGGCAACCTCGGCTGCGGCGTCCCGTTCAGCCGCGCTTCCGAAACTCACAATCTCGAGGTCGGCAAAATCCTCACGCAAATTGTGAATAGCCAAACCGAAGTTTTCAGATGGCCACCGCTTTGAGGGCACCACAGACGAACATTGAATCCCAACGAGCGGCTGCGCGTGGGCAAATCTCGCACGCTCCAGCTCTGATCCAGCCCACAACACTTCCTCAGCCGTCAATCGGATTGACGGCGGTTCGAGCGGCGTATCAAATCCAAGCGCTGCGGCTATTTTGTCCGCGGTTTCGAGATAAGGTTCGGTCCAGCTCGCTTCCGCAGAAAAACTTAAGAAGTGGCTGTATGGAGCGGCTGCCTCTCCGACCGCATAACGCGCGCCAGTCAAGTATTTCAACAAGACCAGTTTGCCCGGCGACATTTCAGGAGCACACACAATCAAATCCGACTTCCCTGCGAGCTTCGCCCATAGACTTATCAATCCGGCCGCGTCACGGCGCAACTCGCCGACGAAAATCGGAATCATCTGCAAGTTCTCTTCTCGAACCAGCTCATAGTGTTGCCGCGTGGCAAACAAAACGCGGACCGGCCACTTGCCCTCACTCCAGTCGCACACCGCCTTGAGGAGCGGCAAGCTCTGCACAACATCGCCGAGCCCCTGGCAGTCAACGAACAAAACGCCACGCCGTGGACGAATTGGAGTGCGATGGGCGGCCCTCCGATTCATGTTTCTATTCGCTGGTAAACAAATCGAAATCGGATCTTTTCTCGATTGGAAAGCAAGTGGGATTCAATCGCCTTCAACGACAAAAGCCTTGTCGTGCGTAATCAGTCCCGTCTGAGAGAACGAATTGATGCTGTTTCGCACGCTCATCAGCAGGTATGCCGCCGCGACCACGCCGTACCCAAGAAGAAGAGTGTAAACAAGTCCCAGAACTCCCTCATCCGCGGAGAATCCGCCGAACAGCACAAAAAAAACGTATCCGACATGCCAGTACAGCGACGCGCCTCCGCTCGCTGCCGCGCGTCGAAACCATCCGAGAAACAGCCCCGCCGCAAACAAATATTCCACGAGGCTGGTAATTCCGTTGTCCGCCATCATTGACCCGACCAGCGTGGGCGCTGGAGTCTCCATGGGGAACGAATGAAAATCCGAATACATCATGAAGCCCAAACCCCGAAACGGATGGTCCGGCTTATCGCGGTAGACAAAGCGCGGCACCCAACTGGTTAGCGCATACGCGCCAACTTTCGAACCCTCGAATAAATATCGGTTGTCGGGCAGCATATTCACGAACTGGCAATATCCGCGATAGAGGCTGTCGTCGCCCCAGCGCGTCGCAGCAGTCGCAGTCGCCATTTGCACCAGGTTGCTGATCGTCGCCGGCTCCCCCG
>DATGJE010000082.1:0-3584 GCA_035295305.1 Candidatus Acidiferrales bacterium
CTGTAACCTTTCCGTGGTTGGCGCGTAACCTGTGTGGCAATCGAATGGTGAACATTGAAAGCCTGTACGAACGCTATGCCGGAGATGTCCGCCGATTTGCGCTGTATTTGTGCGGCGATGCAGTGATGGCGGATGAAATTACTTCGGACACGTTCACGCGCGTGTGGATGGTGCGCGACCGGATACGTCAGCCGACGGTGAAGAGTTATCTGTTTGCGATTGCGCGAAACGCGCACACGGATTTACTGCGTCGCGGCGCGAGGCATACCGAGCTCCACGAAAGCATGCCGGACACGCGAATCAGCGTGCAGACGCAGATGGAGCAAAGCGCGGAAGTGCGCGCGGTACTGGGGGCGTTGCAGCAACTGCCAGAGATCGACCGCACGGTGCTGCTGATGCGGGCGCTCGACGAAATGCCCTACGAGGAAATCGCGGAGGCGCTGGGAATTCCGGTTGTCACCGCGAAAGTGAAAGTTCACCGCGCGAGATTGAAGTTGATGCAAACCAGACAGACGTGGCGCGAAGTTGTTCCCGCCACAGGAGCAAAACCATGAACGTCACACGGGAAGTAGTCACGGATTTGTTGCCGGTTTATTTTGCGGGCGAGGCCAGCGGCGATACGCGCTCGCTGGTGGAGGACTATTTCCGTCAGGATCCGGATTTCGAGCGCATCGCTCGAAGCGCGGCCACGCCGCTGGAGAGTTTGCGAGGCACCGCGCCGATGCGGCCCGAAGCGGAACGGGAAAAGCGCGACCTTCAGAACGTCCGATGCGAATTGCAGCGACGCAAGTGGTACTTCGGGTTTGCGCTATTCTTCACCCTCGCTCCATTGGCATTCGCTTTCAAGAATGGGCATATCTCCTGGCTGATGATTCGCGAAGCTCCGTGGGATGCAGTGTTTTACTGGGGCCTCGCGGTACTCTACTGGGTGTTCTATTTCGCTCGCGCCGGCCGACGCACGACGTCGCTAGTGGCCGCGATCTTTTTTACGCTACTTCCCTCCTACTTCGCCCTCCACCTCGTGTTCGCAGGTGCGCCAGCGCTGAGGGGTAATCTCGTGGAGGCCGCAGCGATGTGGATTGCCGCAACAGTCTGCTGGTTCGAGTATTTCTGGAAGCGCCGCTAGACAAAAGCCGGCAGAGCTTTGCAAGAGGCGCGAAGCTCTGCGCTACAAAGGCAATCGAAAGGCAAATTGCTGGCCTGAAGGCCGCCACAAAGGTGGGAACGGCGAGCAGCGCCCCTACGACAAAAGCGAAAAACCCCACCCTTCACAAAAACCGTTCAGGATGGGGCACCCGCAAGAACCGACGGAAGAAAGCCGCAGAACTTCGCGAAGGACGCGAAGCTCTGCGCTACAAGTGGCGAATTAGTGGGTTGCAGGTTTGGGGTGCGGTGCGGGATGCGCGGGCGCGGCCGGGACGATGCGGGCGGTGAGGATCTTGTCGAGTTTGGGGAAATTCTTCTCGAGGAAGGCGTTCCCCTGGTTGGCGATCTGGTCCTGCATGCCTGTCGGCTGATCGGCATATCCGCTGTAGAAGGATTCCACGACGTTCATTCCCTCGATGACTTTGCCGAATGGAGCAAAGCCCATTGAGTCGAGACGCGAATTGTCTCGGAAATTAACGAACACTTGAGTGCTGCGGGAATTCGGCGCGGAGCTCTGCGCATAGGTAATGTAACCGCGGAGATTGCTCTCCTTTACGGGATCGTCCTTGATATTGGCATTGGCCCAGATTTTGCCGTAACGAGGATCGGCGGGAATGCCGAATTGCACGACGAAGCCCGCGACGACGCGGAACAGAGTGGCATCGTCGTAGAAATGATGCTCGACAAGATTGTAGAAGCGGTCCGCGCCGTTTGGCGCCCAAGCGCGCGTCACCTGCACGGTGAAGTCGCCCTTGGTGGTGTGGAATTTCACGTCGTAGGTTGCCGGAGCCGTCGCGTGAAGCGAGGCAGGATGCAGAAGCGAACCAGTCGTTGACACGGTTTTTCTCCTTGGGGTCGCCCGGTGAGTCTGGGCAAACAGGGATGGCGCGACGGATGCAGAAATCAGGCTTAGTATTATGAAAGGCTTGGTCAGTCTTGTGGCTGTGAACTTCGCGATGTTCATTGCTCCTCCTGAAACTTTGCAACTCTAATTTTGTGCCTGGACGAAAAGCAGATTCCTCGTCTCGTGGCTCCTCGGAATGACACCGAAAACCGGATGCGAACGCTACGGCTTTCCTTGCGCTTGCATTTCGCGGCTGACGCGCTCGGCTTCGGCCATTACGCGCAGCGTGTTTTCGCCCAGGATTTTCTTTATGTCCGCGTCCGAGTAGCCGCGGTCGAGCAGCGCCTGCGTGATTTGCGGCAGGTGCGTGACGTCTTCCATGCCGATGGGCATGTCGGAACCATCGTAATCGGAGCCGAGGCCGACGTGATCGATGCCGCCGATTTTTACGGCGTGGTCGATGTGGTCGACGATCTCCGTCCAGCTCACTTTGGGCAGCGTGCCGTCGAGCATCAGCTTATGGATCAACTGATTTTCGGTGATGAGCTGGCAGTTTTCGTCGTCCTTGGCGCATTTCTGCGCGACCTGGTCGGCGACCCCCTTCAAAATTTCCGGTTTCGCCTTTGTGGCGTTGACGTATTCCTGGCTGAGGAACGCAACGTGATAATTGATTTGGATAACGCCACCCTTCGCCGCGAGGGCCTTGATCATGTCGTCGCTCATATCGCGAACGGCGCTGCACAGCGCGCGGCACGAGGAATGCGAGGCAATTAGCGGCGCTTTGCTGACTGCGAGCGCGTCGTAGAAAGTTTTGTCGGCGGTGTGTGAAATATCGACCATGATGCCGTCGCGATTCATGCGTAGTACGACTTGCTTGCCGAAATCGGTGAGACCGTTGTGCGCGGGCTTGTCGGTGGAGGAATCGGCCCAGTCGGTATTTATAAAGTGCGTCAGGGTCATATAACGAACGCCGAGGGCGGCGAAAGTGTCGAGCACGGAGAGGTCGTCGTTAATCATGTGGCCGCCCTCGACGCCCATGAGTGCGGCGATTTTGTGTTCGGCGTAGGCGCGACGAACATCGGCGGCGGTTTTCGCCAACATGATGTCGTTCGGATGGCGGCGAGCCATCTCGCGTACGGCGGCGATTTGATCGAGGGCTTTTTCGACGGCGGTGGGGCCGGTGATTGTGCCGGGGATGTAGATGGAAAAGAAAATGCCGTCGAGGCCGCCTTGCTTCATGCGCGGAATGTCGATGTTGCCGTCATTGTGGCGCGTGCCGAGATCGAAATGCGGGTCGAGGAGGCGCTGCGTGGTGTCGTCATGCGTGTCGATGACGATGGAGTGAAAATGCAGCTCGCGCGCGTGCGCGGATATTTTGGGCGTCTGGGCTTTGGTCATGAGCGGCAACGCGAGAAGAAAGATTCCGCATGCAACCGAAAAAAGATGGCGCATCGTTTGCGTCTCCTTTGCGCGAAGAGAGTAACGCAAGGGAGCAGTGTGGGCAAAGAATTATTCATTTGGCGCGGCGATAAAAAAGCAAACAACAGATTCCTGCCACGGCAATCAAGCCTCACCCACGTCCGCAGGAGGCACA